>CAYPAH010000001.1:0-44250 GCA_964408655.1 uncultured Oscillospiraceae bacterium
CTGTTTCCGGCCTTTCCGAAATTGTTCGCTTACAGCACAGGCTTCATGGTCGGGAACAGCAAAACATCTCTGATCGTCGCGCTGTCGGTAAGCAGCATGACCATGCGGTCTATGCCGATGCCGATGCCGCCCGTGGGGGGCATTCCGTATTCGAGGGCGAGGCAGAAATCCTCGTCGATCATCATGGCCTCGTCGTCGCCCTTTGCGCGCTCCTTCGCCTGCTGCACGAATCTCTCGCGCTGATCGATAGGATCGTTGAGTTCGGAGAAGGCGTTGGCATATTCGTGTCCCGCGATGAAAAGCTCAAATCTCTCGGTTATTCCCTCTACGCCCGGCTTGCGCTTGGTGAGGGGAGAGTTTTCCACAGGATAATCGATAACGAAGGTGGGCTGGATAAGAGTATCCTCCACAAAAGCGTCAAAAGCCTCGGCAAGTATCTTTCCGCGGGCGATGGTCTTGTCCTCAAACACCATATCGAGCTTATCCTTTGCCAATGCGCGGGCTTCCTCATCGTTTTTGCAGGCCATAAAGTCGCAGCCCGTCTTTTCCTTCACGGCCTCGTTCATCGTAACGCGGCGGAAGGGAGCGGTGAGGTCTATTTCATTCCCCTGATAATTTATCCTTGTAGTTCCGTTCACCAGCTTGCAGCAATGCGAGAAAAGATCCTCGGAAAGCGCCATCATTCCATGATAATCGGTATATGCCTGATAAAGCTCGATGGTGGTGAACTCGGGATTATGCGTGGCGTCCATGCCTTCGTTTCGGAAAATACGGCCGATCTCATATACCTTTTCCAAGCCGCCCACGATGCACTCCTTCAGGTGAAGCTCGGTGGCGATGCGCATATACATATCGATATCGAGCGAGTTGTGGTGGGTGGTGAAGGGACGCGCGCTCGCGCCCGAGGCCGTGGTGTTGAGAACGGGCGTTTCCACCTCGATGAAGCCCTGCGCGTTCAGTCTTTCGCGTATGGCGGCGATTATAAGGCTGCGCTTGACGAAGGTATCGCGCACCTCGGGATTGACGATAAGATCGACAAATCTCTGGCGATAGCGAAGCTCCGGATCCTTCAAGCCGTGGAATTTTTCCGGAAGCGGACGAAGAGACTTTGAAAGGAGCGTCAGCGAATTGCAGTGTATGCTGGTCTCTCCCGTTCTGGTCTTGAACACTATGCCCTTTACGCCGAGTATGTCGCCGATATCCATGCTTTTAAAGGCGGCGTAGGCTTCTTCGCCCACATCGTCGCGCTTGACATATATCTGGATATCGCCTTTATAATCGAGAAGATGGGCGAAGCTCGCCTTGCCCATTATGCGTTTGGACATCATCCTGCCGGCAAGGCTGACCTCCTTAGCCTCGTATTGCTCATAATTTTCCGTAACATCCGTGCTGTAGCACTGCTGATCGTAGGTAACTATAGCAAAGGGATCATGCCCTTCATCCTGCAGGGCTTTGAGCTTATCGCGGCGTATCTGCAAAAGCTCTGAAAGCTCGGCCTGCGTCAATTCCGCGTCCTGCGCCGCGGGCGTGTTCATATTTTCTTCCATGCTCTTCATCCTGTCTGTATAATTCTTTTGTTCGTTCGGCTTTATTTGCCGATGGAAACGATAACGAAATCCGTTATTCCGCCGGGAGTGGTGACCTTAACGTCATCACCGGCCTTGTGGCCGAGCAGCGCCTTGCCTACCGGCGACTCGTTGGAAATGCGGTTTTTATAAGGATCGGATTCCGCGCTGCCGACTATCTGGAATTCCATTTCGGTATCAGTAGAGAGATTTTTCACCTTTACTGTGGAGCCTACGTTGACTATGTCGGTGTCGAGCGAGTCCTGATCGATAAGCACGACATTGCTAAGCAGCGCCTCGATCTCAACTATCTCGTATTCCATACGCGCCTGCTCTATTTTAGCGGCGTCGTACTCTGCGTTTTCGGACAGGTCTCCGAAAGAACGCGCAATTTTGATCTGCTCGGCTATCTCCAGTCTTCCGGTGGTCTTGAGGTAATCCAGCCTATCCTGATACTTTTTAATGCCTTCCGCAGTCAATCGAACTTCCGCCATGCTTATGCCTCCTGCTTTTCTTCAAAATAGCGTTATTATTATATGAAGCGTCTCCTGTTTTGTCAATGGCGCGCGAGGACTTCCCCATATTCCTCAAGAAGCGCCAGAGTCTCTTCCATTGTGCCGCATTCATTCAAGCGTGTGCGCCATGCCGCCGCGTCCCTCATGCCCTTTATATACCACGCGAGGTGCTTTCGCATCTCGATAACGCCCTGTCTTCCTTTATATTCGCATTCGCGCCACGTGTGCTCCTTCGCCATAGTCAGGCGCTCAGCCAATGTGGGTGGAGTATGATCCTCTCCGCCAAGCGCGGCCTTTATCTCGCGAAAGATAAAGGGATTCCCCATTGCACCCCGGGCTATCATAAGCCCGTCGCAATTCGTTTCCCGGCGCATCCTCAGCGCGTCCTCAGCCGAAAAGATATCCCCGTTGCCGATAAGCGGAACTGAAAGCGCCTCCTTGAGTTCGGCTATCACCGCAAGGTCGGCCTTGCCCGAATACATCTGCGCGCGGGTGCGGGCGTGAAGGGTGAGCATTGCCGCGCCGTTATCCTCCAGTACCTTCGCAAAGCTTAGCGCGTTCACATGCGCCTCGTCAAAGCCCTTGCGAAACTTCACCGTTACCGGAAGTGGAGTGGCCTTAAAGAGCGCCTTCACTATGCGCCCCGCGAGCGCTTCATCGAGCATAAGCGCGCTGCCCTCGCCGTTTTTAATTATTTTTTGCGCGGGGCAGCCCATGTTTATATCAATGCAGGCCAGCGAAGCTCCGCATTCGTCATAAAGCCGCTTCGCCGTTTCCGCCATAAGCCCGGGCTCGCGGCCAAAGAGCTGCACGGCGCAGGGTATTTCGTTATCGGCCATGGCAAGCAGGCGGCGCGTATTATCGTTATTATAGGCAAGCCCCTTCGCGCTGACCATCTCGGTATATGTGAAGTCGCAGCCCATCTCGCGGCATATCGCGCGATACGGCATATCCGTGACTCCCGCCATCGGGGCGAGCATTATCGGGAATTCCGGCAAAAAACTCAGCATAGCGGTTGGTTACTGATTTTCCGCAAGGCTCATATCCGGCGTTGGCAGCGCTTTTTGCGCGGGATTCGTTTCAAGCACGGTTATGCGGTTGATGAGCCAGTGTCCGTCCCGCCTTACGAATTGTATCTCGCTGCGGGTGGTGGGCCATTCGGGCAGCGCGGGGGCAAGCGTCCCCTCCGCCTGATCGCTCGGCACGGCCGAGATAGACGCGAGCTTTTCTATCACTTTGATCTCCACCGTGCTCTCCCACGGGAAGGCGATAAGGTTTTCCGCATCCACGCGGTAATCGAAGGCCGAGACAGTAAAGCCCGCATAGGCGTCCTTTTGCAGCGCCGTATCGGTCAAAAGAAAGTCGTCGGTGAAATATTCGGTCAGCTCTGTAAAATCGCTTTCGTTCAAAATGCACTCGGCGCGTTTTTCCATGCCGTCCTGCAAGATTATATAGATATTGCTGGTATAAAGCCCCGTAGTGAACACGCCCAGAACGAGGGTGACAAAAACCACTATCAAAAGCAGTATTCTAAGGATATACCAGATAGAGCGTCTTGCGACCGCGAATTTATTGCGTCCCATAAGCATACCTGCATCAGTCTGTTTTAGTTATTTACTATATCACACAAAGGCGCGGCTTGACAAACCCGCCTATTCTTCATCCGTAAGGCTTATGCGTCCCTCCAGCTTTTTTCTGCTGCGCTGAAGCGCGTTGTCAACGGACTTCGTGCTTCGGCCAAGGCGCTCCGCTATCTCAGTATATGAAAGATTATCGAGATAGAGCCTTAGCACCTCTCTTTCCATCGGGGAAAGCAGCTCGTCTAACAGCCTTTCTATGTCGGCGTGGCGTTCTTTGCCAAGAAAGGATTCCGCCGGATCTTCCGTGGCTATCTGCAAGATATCGAGTATCGGCCTGTCCCTGTCGGGGTCGGAGCCGCTTTTATAAAGCGAGATATAGCTGTTCAGGGGAATATGCTTTTGCCGCGTGGCGGTCTTTATAGCGGTGATTATCTGGCGGTGAACGCACATCTCCGCAAAGCTTCGAAAGCTTGCGCCGCCGGGCACATAATCGCGCACCGCTTTATAAAGGCCGATCATGCCCTCCTGCAAAAGATCGTCCCTGTCCGCGCCGATAAGATAATACGGCCTTGTTTTTCCGCGCACTATGTTCTTATAGCGTTCGTATAGCGTTTCGTCCGCGAGGGCGTCTCCGTCTTTAGAAAGAGCCGCCAGCTCCTCGTCCGTCTTATCCGTATATTCGCTCAAATTCCACGCTCCGTTCAGCTCTGTTCGCTTCTCATCTTTTCATACAAAAGTATCGCCGCCGCCACCGAGGCGTTCAGGGAATCTATTTTCCCCTTCATCGGTATGCTCACGAGAAAATCGCAGTTCTTTTTGACCAGCTCCGATATCCCCTTGCCCTCGCTGCCGATGACCAGCCCTATAGCGCCTTTAAAATCCGCCTTCGTCATGGATTCTCCCGCCATGTCGGCGCCCGCTATCCAAAGTCCCGCGTCCTTGAGCCGCTCGATAGCGCCCGAAAGATTGCTTACCTGCGCCACCTTTATATATTCCACCGCTCCGGCCGACGCCTTGCAGGCCGATGAGGTAACGCCCGCAGCTCTTCTTTTGGGGATTATCACGCCGTGCGCTCCGGCGCATTCCGCGCTTCTTAAAATTGAACCGAGATTATACGGATCTTCTATTCCGTCAAGTATCACAACGAAAGGCTTTTCGCCGCGTTCCTTTGCGACCGCGAGTATATCCGATATCTCGCAATACTGCACGCCCGGCACCTGCGCCACTATGCCCTGATGGTTGCCCGTTTTGTTGCCGTGGCCGAAGGGCAGGCACATTTCGTCGAGCTTGCTTCTATCCACCTCGCGTATCTGTATCTGCTTATCACGCGCAAGAGAGATTATTTCTCTTAACGAACCGTCGGGATCGTTTTGCACAAGTATGCGGTCAATGCTTCTGCCGCTCTTCACGGCTTCCTTTACGGCGTTTCTTCCCATAAGGATATAAGGAAGCTCATCCTCTCTCAAGGGAGCCTGCACAGCTTCTTTCGATCCCTCGTCCGCGGGTCTTGGCGCGCGCCTTTCAAAGCCGCGTTTATCCCTGTCTCCGTAACGCCCGCGCTTTTCAAAGCCCGTGCTTCTTTCGCGCCGCTCTTCATCCTGCTGCTCGGCCGTCTTGAAGGGATAGTCCGCACTTTCCGCGCTCTTTGCGCCATAATTGCGCGGCGCCGCTCCGCGCTTGAAGCCGCCCCTGCGGTTTTCGTCCCCGGCGGGCTTGTTTTCGCCGTAGCGGGGCTTGTCGTTTCGTTTATATTCGCTTCGCGCTTCCGTCTCGCTGCGGCTGCCCGAATAAGACTTTTTTGAGTAGCCGCCCTGAAGCTGCGCTTCCTCGCCGCCGCGCGCGTTGGTATCAGGCTTTGCATAGCCTCTGCCGCCGCTTCTGCCGCCCGCGCTCTTTGCGCCCTCGCCGCCGCGTTTTCCGGCGCTGCTTTTATATACGGGCTGCCCGTCGCGAAAATCCTTTATTCTTCCGTTATTGTTATCGTTTTTTCTGTATGGCATATCTTCTTTTTACTCTTTCCCGGCTGTGCCGATGTTTTTGACCACCCAGGCAAGGATCGTTTTATCGTCCGCCTTTGCTTCAGAAAGCTTTGCAAGCTCATCGCCAAGCTCTCGTATCTTTGCCGCCTCTTTGCAGCTCATTTTTCCTTCGCCGCAAGCTCCGCTCAAGCATGAGGGGCCTGCCTTATCAAAAAGCGAGGGGGCTTCGCGCCTCGCTATGCCAAGCATCGTCCACGCGAGCCGCCTTATCTCCCACTGGGCGCGGTTGCAGCAGCGCAGGGAAAAGAAATGCAGCAGCTCCCGGGCGTTCATCGTCATAACGAGCCTTGTCTCCGCCGCGTTTGGCAAAAGAAATCTCGCGTCCTCCGCGGGGATCTCTTTCGAGAGCCAATAAGCGTAATATCCGTTTATTCTTTCCATCTGCTCTTCGTATTCTCTCACGGCCTCCCCGCCCAATGCCCGTATAGAGGGAGGTATTATATAGCTCGTCCCCCCGGCCTTGGCCACATAGCGCTGAGACTGCACGGAAAAGCTCGCCAGACGGTGCCTTGTCAGCTGGGCTAGCAGCGAACGCGACACGCCCTCCACGCCAAAGGTAAAGCTCGCGTGCTCTATGGGCGAAAGATGCCCGTAGCTCATAAGCTTTTCAACAAAAGCGCCCGCCTTGGGCTCCAGATCGTCCCTAAGCTCTGAAATGCCGCTGTCGGAATAGCAGAGCCTTGCGCCAAGCGCCGCCGCAAGCTCCGGCTGCGGCGTGGAGCAAAGCAGCTCCACAGAAAACACAGCTTCGCTCATTTTTCCACTTCCTCCCCTTCATTTGAAAGGATAAGGCTCATTATCTCTTTGAGCCTTCCATCGCGTCCGCTGAGATAAAGATAGCCTAAAAGCGCCTCAAGCCCCGTGGCCGCGCGGTAATCCGCTATCGCGGCGTGCTTTGGCACAGTGCCCATATGCGAGTTGCGTCCCCGTTTATAAATATCCTGCTCTTCTTCGCTGAGCATCGGGGATATGCGGCGGTATGCGGCGGATTGAGCCGCCGCGCATACCCTTTGCGCCGAAAGACGGTGAAGTCCCCGCACCGCAAGGTCGCTTTGCTCGATAAGGCTCGTCCGCACATAAAGGTCATACACGGTGTCGCCTATATAGGCGAGCACCAGCGGGCTTATAAGCTTTGCCTCTTTACCGCCCGCGCCCCTCGGCAGGGCGGAGCAGACGGCCGAATATATGTTTTCGTATTTATCTTCCATTTAATCCATTATAGATGCAGCGCCGTCTGCGGGCAAGAGAATTTCACCGTTTGCCGCGCGATCTTCTTCAATAAGAAAGTTCATAAGTCCCCTGCATATCCCTTCGGCAAGCTTTTCGCGGTATTCGGGCGTAGAAAGCAGCTTTTCCTCCTTTTCATTGCTCAAAAATCCGCACTCCACCAGCACCGCCGGACTTTCGCATTCCCTTATCACAAAATAGTCGCCCGGATTCGCCTTGCGAAGAGGATGCTCCACCGCCTCGCATACGGCGGCTATCACGCACTCCGCCAGCCTTTCTCCACGTTTTGAGCCCTTCATATAAAAAGCCATGGGTCCGCTTACGGCTCTGTCCCCGAATGCGTTCATATGAACGCTTACGCAAAGCGTAGCGCCCTCGCTGTTGAGTATTTTGCGCCGCTCGGCCATGTCCGCCTTTTTTGTGTTTCCCAGCGCGTTTTCATCCTTGCGCGTCATTATAGTCGCAATGCCCCTCGTTTCAAGCTTTTTTTGCAGCAGCGAGGCGACCTCTAAATTAAGCCCCGCCTCCACGGTGCCCGAATGACCCACGCTGCCTCCGTCCTCTCCGCCGTGACCCGCATCGATAACTATCAGCTTTTTTGCGGGCGCATCCGAGCCTAAGTCCGCCGTAGCCGGGACCGCCTCGCCTTCAGACGGAGTATAAAAGATCGCCATAAGCATCAGCGCCGCAATAAAGAACAGCGTGACGCCGCCCTTACGCAGCAGATAGGCAAGTGTAGCTTTATTCATAAAATCACCTCGATAAAGCATACCGCTCAAAGCATAGTTTTATTCCGGCCTTGATCCTATAAGTTCCACTTTTATGCTCTCGGGCGCTTGTCCGATAGCTGAAATTCATGCCGTTTTTTGAAGATTTCCACATTGTCCACATAGTTATCCACCGTTTTGCAGTGGCTTGTCAGCTCATTTTTTGCTTTCTTGTCCACAAAACCGAAAATCAGCTTACTGTTTCGTGCCATGAAATTTTTTGCATTCAAGGTCGATTTTATGCACATAAAACTAAAAAATATTCGGTCGTTTGACCGAATATCATGTCTGTATATATCTTTTTTTAAAAGCATAAACGGCTGCGGTCTATATGAGCGAAAGGTTTGGCACGGCGTTGAGTGAAAGCGGCGAAACGCCCTTATTTATCAGCTTATAGCGGCCTGCGCAGGCGATCATTGCGGCGTTATCGGTGCAAAAGCGAAACTCGGGAGAGCAGAAGCGCAGCCCGTTTTCCTCCGCCGCAAGGCGCATGGATTCGCGAAGCGCAAGGTTGGCCGAAACTCCGCCCGCGAGAGCGAGCGTATTTGTTCCCTCGGCAAGAGCCGCGCGCAGGGCTTTTTTGGTAAGCGTGGTCACCACCGCATTTTGAAAGCCCGCCGCAAGATCGGCCTTGTTCAGCGCCTCTCCCTTTTGCTCCGCGTTATGTATAAGATTTATCACGGCCGTTTTCAGGCCGGAAAAGCTAAAGTCCGGCGAAGGGCTGTCGTTAAAGGGAGCGTGTATGCGTATCGCCTCGGGATCGCCCTCCCTTGCAAGCTTTTCAAGCAAGGGGCCTCCGGGATACGGAAGGCCGAGCACGCGAGCCACCTTATCAAAGGCTTCGCCAGCCGCGTCGTCCCTTGTGCAGCCCAGCAGCGAATAACAGCAATAATCCTCCACCTTCACAATATGGCTGTGCCCTCCCGAGGCCACAAGGCAGACGAAGGGCGGCTCGAGCTCCGGAAAGCTCAAATAGTTCGCGGCGATATGTCCCGCTATGTGATTAACGCCCACAAGCGGAAGCCCCGCCGCGTAAGCAAGCCCCTTGGCATAGCTCAATCCCACGAGCAGCGCCCCCACAAGCCCCGGCCCATAGGTGACGGCTACCGCGGAAATATCGTTTATCGTTACATTCGCGTCCGAAAGCGCTTTTTGCGTTACTCCGCCCACGCGCTCCACATGGCTGCGCGAGGCAAGCTCCGGCACCACGCCGCCGTACTTCTGATGCAGCGGTATCTGAGTGTGAACCGCCATCGAAAGGACCTCGCGGCTGCCGCGCAAAACGCTTGCCGCGGTCTCGTCGCAGGAGCTTTCTATCGCGAGCAGCAGCGCGTTTTCATCGTTTTTATATTTTTCCAGTCCGCTTAACGCGGCCTGCTCGTATCTCATGCCTTTCCCTCCGCGTTTTTGTTTTTTCGCCTGTGCGCTATGCTTGTTGCACACATCAACGCGATAACGGCAATAAAACACAATCCTATGCGCAGCACTATCCCGTAAAACAGCTCTATCGGGCATATCCTTATCATGCGGCACACGGCCGGATTCATAAGCCAAAGATCGTTAGTGAAGAAAAGGCGGTGGAAGCCCGTCCAAAAGCTGTTGAAGTCGATAAGTACCCATGCGCCCAATATAAGCACCGCGGCTAAGATAACTGCCAAAGCCCAAATAAGCCCGCCTTCCCAAAGCGCTGCAAGCTCCTTTTTCCATATAATCAGAACAAGAGACAGCCCAAAGAGACCAAAGCTTATCCACATGAAAGCGCGAAAGCCCTGATAAAGCGCGCGCACATCCTTCATGTGCTCTATTTCCTGCCAGTTATACATTTCAACGTCGCTTCCGTTCTCGCTTACCGTGAGCTGGATATCATCTACCCCGCCCTCCATATATTCAACGAGCCTGTAAACGGCGCGGGTGCAGTCTCCCACAGATATGCCTGTTGAGCTTTCTATGTCTAGCTCTTCATAGCGGCCGGCAAAATAAGCGGGCTGCTTTATGGTAAGCCTTAGCACCAGAAAAAGATAGGCTATCATCACCGCCGTCACGCAAAGGGCAAAGGCGGCAGTAATAAGGTTTTTCTTCATATATTTCGCGGAAGGCAGCACAAAGCGCTCTCAAGCGCCTCCACAGCCTCCTCCTCCATTCCGTTTTTCCCCAGCATGAGCAAGCGCGCCACGCGCTCTCTCGGCTGGCGGTTCAAAGCGCAAAGCGCCGCGAATAAAACATGCCCGTGGTCGCTCGCAAGATCTCCGGCTTCCGCTGCCGCCGCCGTGTGCGCGCCCAGCACATCATAGCGAAGCTGCGCCCTTGCGGTGAGTATGCGGTCGTTCATAAGCATCATGCGGTATGTTTCGGCGCTTGCGCTCACGGCCTCTTTATGAAGCTCCACAGTGAAAAACGCGGCCTCGGCAGCGTCGTCGCCCGCCTTTGGCTCAATAGAGTCCATTGGCGCAACGGTATAATGTCCCACTGTTATCACCCTTGTTCGCGGGTCGCGATCAAGCGCGCCAAAGGCGCCGAACTGTATCATCGGCAGCCCCGTAACGCCCGTTTCTTCCATCAGCTCGCGCTCCGCTGCCTGATAAAGCTCTTCATCCATGTTGACAAAGCCGCCGGGCAGCGCATATTTGCCTATAGAGGGATGATCCTTTCTTTTTACGAGCAGCACCGCAAGCTCCGGCCCCGCCATGCGCTCTACCAAGGTGAAAACGGCTATATCCGCCGTTACCGACGGACGCTCATAGCGCGTAACGTCATATGCCGACAAAAATTCTTCCAGCGTCTGTCCTTTTTCATTGCGGATCGCCTTCATAAGCGCTTTACCTCCGGGCTTTGATCTTTTATTATTATACCTTTTCGATACGGCATACGCCATACCGATATTGCATAACTATTATAACATGGAAAAACGTATCGTGCTTTCAGGGCAATTCAGCGGCACAGCGCATCTGTGCGCGGAAAACGAGCGCACAGAGCTGCGCCTGAATACGCGGCGGGCGCTTCCGGAGGAATGCACAGCTTATCTATTGTGCGCCTCTAAGCTTGTGCCCATGCCGCTCTACGCCGGGGCGGGCAGCGTGAAAGGCCGTTTTGCGGCGGACGCGCTGCTCGTCGCGACGGGCGAAAGGCTGCTTTGCTCCGGCGGCTTTTCCGGCCGCAGCCAAAGCTATGAGCAGGCTCTTCGCGAAATGCGGCTTATCGCATTTTCACTCTCGCAAAGCTCCGCCAATAAAGGCGGCTCCGAAAGCGAAGCCGCAAAGGAAAAAGCTTCATCCCCCAAACACGCTCAAGCGTCAATAGAAAACAGCGAAAAAAACGAAGCGGAAGAGAAAGATAAAACGAGCGCGGCCGCGGCTGATATAGCGGCTGATATAATAGAAGAAACGCCCGCTTCAAGCGCGAGTGAGAGCTTTCCCTTTAAACTTCCCGCAGGCGGCGAAAGCCCCGCGCTTTTTGAGATATTGCAAAAGGCGCAGTCGCTTTTCGGCCCGCTTCGCGCCATGCAGCAGGCTCAGCCGCCCGTAAAAGAAGCGCCGCGCGAAGCCCCGCTTTGCCCTTTTCCCAGGGAATATCCCAAGGCTGTGTGGAAAAAGGTGCAATATCCCGCCTCGCCGCGCTATTATCTCGAAGGAACCATGCAAAATGCGGAGGGTCGCTTTATCCTTCACGCGATAACCGGCGAATATTCGGCTACGCCTCCCGTTCCCGGCTTCAAGCGCTTTCTTCGCGCCGAGGATGGCTGCGGATATTGGATAAGAATAAGAAAAGCACGGCCGTAGCCATGCTCTTTGTTTTATATTCTAGCTTATTGTATCACGGAAGCATATCGTAAAGTTCCTCTGGAAGCAGCTTTTCCTCCACCTGCGTTTTCATTAGGCCGCGGCTTTGGCAAAGCCCGCTTAAAGCAAGGGCGAGCGCGTCCGTTTTTTCTTTTATAACAAGTCCCTCGGCCTCGGCTCTTTCGGGAAGGGCGTCGTCATATCCCTCCACCTCCGCCCATGGCTCGCGCTCGCAAAGCGCCTCAAGCTCAACGACGCTTTTGCAAAGCTCCGTATAATACGGGTCGGCATAATAACTCAAAAGCTCCGCATTTTGCTCGTATAAGCTCAGGTCAAGGCCGAAAAGGGAGCAGATGTAGCGCGTTGCCGCCGCGTATTCCCTGCCGCGCTTTGCCTCTTTTTCAGCTATCACATAGGGAAGGCCGAAGCGGTTATCCGTTTTTATGCGAAGGCCGTATATTTCCTCTATCATATCCTGCAATGCAATGGTATCGAGCACATAAAATGTGGCGTTTGAAAAAGAGGTCTTACTGACCAGCTCTCCCGGCAGGGTATAGCGGTGAAGCTGAGCGGCAACGTCGAGCTTCTGCCCGAAAAGAGCCAGCGCCGCTATCTGCTCCGCGTTAAGGTCGGTATATACATAATCCTTTACCGAATCATAGATCTTTGGCACATTCACGAGCTGCCCCCTTTGCTGAAGCTGCGAAAAGATCGCGAATATGATGCGCTGCTGCCTGTCCGCGCGGCCAATGTCGGAATTTGCCCCCGCGCTGCCCGTGCCCGTTATCCTTTTTCTCGCCCGGCAATAATCAAGCACCTGCTGTCCGTTCAAGTGCTGATAGCCTTCCTCTAAGACGCGGCCGTTAAGCTCGATCCTCACGTCCACATCATAATCCACGCCCCCCATGGCGTCCACCACGGCCTTAACGCCCTCCATATTGACCCCCGCGTAATGGGATATGGGTACCTGCAAAAGATTTTCAACGGTCTTCATCGCATAGCTAAAGCCGTCGCCCGCGGCGCTGCCTCCCTTTGCAAAAGCCGCGTTTATCTTCCAGCGTCCGCTCGTTTCATAAACGGAGGCCATGGTGTCGCGCGGTATGGAAATAAGATCGATGCAGCTTTTCCCAAAGTCCACCCGCAAAAGCATCATCACATCCGAGCGGAAGTTGTTTTCTTCATCGCGGTAAAGCGAGCTGTCCTCATCATCGCGCTCGGGGCTTTGATCCCAGCCGAGCAACAATATGTTCACCGCGCCCTGCATAAAGTCCTTTGCCGCTTCGCCGTCAAGCATTTCCTGAGGCGAAAGCGTAGACGGGGGCGTAATAAGCGCATGTGAATCCATGATAGCGGGCGTTTGCGAAGGTCTTATCGTAAGCTGAGGCGAGGGCGTTGCAAAAACGCGCATCGGGTCTATCGCCACGCGCGTATAAAAGCGTATTACGAAAAAGATCAAGGCCGCAACGCCCGCAAGCAGGCATATGAGTATTATGCGGCGCGGATCTTTTCTGTTTTGTTTTTCTTTGTTTTCCATAGCTTCATTATACTTTATAGTTCCCCGCGAAACAACGCATATGCAAAAACGCAGGCTTTTCAAAAAAGTCCGGCCGGCCTTTTTGAGCCTTCCGAATTTTGCCTGTGCCCTTTGGCCGCAGCCCTCAAAATGCGAATGGAAACAGCAAGCGCCCGCAGCTCATATTGAACCGCCGGGCGCTTTGTTTTGTTATATTTATATTTACTTTTTCTTTTTTATCGCCGCCGCCATGCCAAGGAGCGCCGGGAGGATCAGCAGCGCCGCCGCGCCCGCGTCTCCCGTGGCGGGAAGAGAAGCCACCGGATATACGGGTATAACGCGCACCGGCATGATAAGCGTAAGTCTTCCGCAGGAAAGACAGCCGTCAGAGCCTGCCTTTTCGCCAAGAGAACCATCGGAAAGAGCGCCGCATGAGCCGAGCGCGTTTGCCGAAGCCGCCAGAGAAAGCAGCAGGCAGGCGAGCAGCAAAAGCGCAAGCCTTCTTTTTATCTTATGCATAAACAGCTCCCCCGCCTATTCCTTCTTTGCCTTGCAATATTCGCCCGTGCATTTCACGGCGTCGAAAGCGCCGTTTGAGGCAAGCGCCACGACCGCCGCGTTGATAAGCGCCAGAACCGCGCCCGCAATATCCAGCTCTCCCGAATAAAACGTTGCGCCAAGCAGAATGAGCGCCGCCACAAAATATGCGAATATCCTTGTGGGCAGCTTATCAAAAAGCGGCACCTCCTTCAAAAGCTGTGTTATAAGAGTGGTCGCGAGCACCGCGCCGGCATATGTGCCGAGTATCGGCCATGTAAAAAATTCATTCATGCCTTTTTCTCCTTTTCTTCTATAATCCTAGTTCAGCAAGCAGAAAACCCATTCCCGCCGCAAGCAATATCTTCAAGCTGTCCGCAAGCAGAGCCTCCCATTTTTTGCCCGCCCTGCTTTCAAGCAGCCTGAGCCGTGTTTCATGGTCGTCAAGACGCGATATGGCTATATCGAGCTTGGTTTCTATGCGCGCAAGCGTCTCTGTCGTTCCATCCATACGCTCTATGCCTCGAAAAAGGGCAGCCGCCCGTAACGGTTCCAATAGCTCTCAGAGCTTGCGTCAAGCTCTCTCTCCACTACGCCGTCGTCGCATCCTTTGGCCTCTATTACCCTGCCCGCGCCCATATATACGCCCACATGATAAATGCGAACGCCGTTATGCCTGAACACAAGATCGCCTGCTTTAAGCTCGTTTCTTGATATCTGCTCGCATTTTCCGTAAAGACCGCGCGAGGAAAGGTCATATGGGATAAGCCGCTTTTCAAGCAGAAATCTCACAATGAGCCCCGAGCAGTCATAAGCCCTTATGGGCGACATGCCCTCTGAAAGCCTTCTTTCATAAAGCGCGGCCGCCCTTGCCGCATTATATGCCGTAGTCTCTCTTGAATATATCCAGCTCGCGCTGCTCACGCTCTCGCCTTGAGCGCCCCAGACATATATGCTGCCGAGCTGATCCTTAAGATAGCCGAGAAAGGCTTCAAGCAGATCTTCGCCTTGCTCTTCATTTTCGCCTTCGCCGTTTTTTTCAAGCTCCGCGTTGGTCAAAGGCCCCGCCATCCCGTCGATCTCAAGCCCTTTATCCGCCTGAAAAGACTTGAGGGCGGCGAGCGTTTTTTCTCCGAATATGCCGTCCGCGCCGCCCGCGTCGTAGCCGTGCGCCAAAAGCCTTTCCTGCAATACTCTCACGTCCGTTCCGTGCTGCATAGGTATCGTATATTTCAAAATTCTTTGAGCCATATTTTTTCTCCCTCCGGCGCGCGCTTAGTCCACGCCGTATTTTCTTTTAAGCCCGGCGTAGCCGCTCTCGCCAAGCACGGATTTGATATAAGCAATGCTCGGCGCGTCGTTCAGCATCACCCGCCGCTCTCTTTCGGTCATCCCGGCAAAAAGCGAATATATCTTTTCGCCCGCCTCATTGCCGCTTGAAACGCTCTTTGAGCTTTTTGACGAGCTTGCGCCTTTGCTCGCGGACGAGCTTTTTTTAAGCGCATATTCACGTTCCCAGTTTTCCTGCTCGCGCGCGTTCTGCGCTTCTTTATAGGCAAGCTCCCGCTCATATCTTGCCGCCTCCTGCTCCGCTTCATATCGGGCAAGCGCGGCCTCCCGCTCGTCGCGGTACTGCCTGTAGTAAAATTCCCTCTCCGCGTTCGCGTCTTCTATTTCGTCGCGGTAACGCCCGTAGCCGGCCTCGTCAAGCTCGCTGTAAGCGGCAAGCTCTTTATAAAGGGAATCCTCCTCGCTCTTATATTTATCATATGCGCCCTCGGCAAGATCGGGCACCTTGTCCGCAAGCGCGCGCATATATGCCTGATAGCTTTGCTGCCCCACGCCCTGCGCATATGACGAGCCGTAGCCGCCCGTGAGCGCGGCCGCGCTGCCCATGCTGTCCTGCATGGCAAGCTTTCCGCCCTGAATATAGCTTTCCTTATAATTATCATAGAGAGGATCTTCGCTGTAATCATATGAAAAAGGCTCGCGCTCTTCTATTGCGTTCATAAGCGTTTCGAGCTTGTCGCTGTAGGCGCTTTTATATTCCCTGGCGGGCTTTATGCTCTGCATCTGCTTTGCAATGGCAAGCGTCGCGTCCTCGCCGAAGGGCGCGCCGTAGTCCGCCCTTGCGCCCCAGTCGGGCTTTTTCCCCGCTGCGCTCTCCGTCCGCGTGATCCCTGCGCTTTGCACCTCGGGCAGTTCGAGAGTGGCGCCCGCGTATATCCTGTTTATGTTTTTTATGCCGTTGCGCTTTGCAAGCTCGTCAACGCTTGATTTATAGCGTTTGGCGAGGGAGCTTAGCGTATCGCCCCTTTGAATCGTATATTTCATAGCCTTTCAAGCTCCTTTATGTGTTTACGGTGGTGAAGTCGAAATAACTGCGGCTTTTGTCGTCGTTGCTCTGCCTTATCCAGAAAGCGCCCGTGTCCGCGCCCGTCCATATGGCTGCCGCCGCGTCATAGCTGTATTTTTTATTGCAATAAGCCCAGAGGTATCCCCCCGCGTCCGTGCTCGTCGTTGTGTAGCCATATACCTCGCCGGATGAGCATGTTCCAAGCGTGCTCGAGCCCGTGTTCGGATATGCGCGCTTGTTCAGCCCCTCGCCCTGCGACCTTATGCGCAAAACGTTCGTCGCGCTGCTCTGTGGCACGCTGCCGGGAGTGGAAATGACGAGCTGCCCGTTGCTTATCGCCATATCGAAAAGGCAGAGGCGTCCCGTGTCGGATATGCCGAGAAAATAAGCGCCCGACGAGCCTGAGGGCTGGCCGTAGACATAATCGAGATTGTCGGCGTTCACAAGCAGTCCCGCCGCCCTTTTGTCCGAGAGCGTTATGCCGCCCACCTGCAGGGTGGCCGCTCCCGCGAGATTTCCCGCCGCGTCCACCGAAAAGCCGCCGAAGGAGCCGGCCGTAGCCTCCATGCTGCCGTCGGTATTTATCCTAAAGCCGTCGTTGGCGGTGACTACGCCCTCGAGCGATATCCTCTCCGCCTGTATCTTCACTTCCTCGGCGCTTTGATTTATCTCGCTGATTATTTCGCCCTTTTGCACCTTTAGCGAGATGCTTTCGTTGCTTTTTTCTATGGCCGAGCGGCATTCTTCAAGCCCCGTTATCGCGTCCCCGCTTTTTTGAACGCTAGCGCTTATGCTCTCGTTAAGCTTCACGCCGAGATTGTTTTCGTCCAGATGGCTGAGAGTGTATGAAAGCTGCTCCGTTAAAACATACATATAGTCTCTCAGCTTTTTTATCTCTCTCGCGCTGCTCAGATCGCTCTTTTCAAGCTCCGGCAGTTCTATATTAAGCTGCGGCATATTATTCTCCCGCCTCCTCGCTTACAAAACTCAGCCCGTGCAGCGCGGCCTCGCCCTCGCCCTCAACGCGAAGGCGAAGGGAATCGCAGCGGCGCAGTCTCAGCGGCACGAGCACAGGCCGCTTTCGCGTGACCTTTATGCTTCCGGCACTCGAGAACGCGCCGCCGTCAAAGCTGAGCATAAGGCGAAGCTGCGCTCCCGCCTCCGCCCAAAGACGGATAATAAGCTTTTGCGGACGCTGATATCCCGCGTCGATAAGCTCGCCCGTTTCAAAATACCAGCTCAGCTTTCCCTCAGCCGTCCCTTCGGAAGCATCAAGAGAAAAGAGCGCGCCGTCGTCTCTTAGCATGTATCCGCTGCCGCCAAGGCTTACTATAGCCTTAGCCCTGCTCTCATCCTCCCTGTGCCAAAGGGCGCAGCGGCTGTCGTAAACGAAAAGATGCGTCTCTCCGTTTTCGTCCTCGGCGCTTAGATAATATTTATCCTCAACGGCGCCGCCCACCGCGTTTTTGAGCCTTTCGCCAAGATCTTCGCCTATAAGCTCCGGCATAGAGCCACCATAGGCGCACACTCCCGCGCGCGCATGGTAATAAAGCAGGCCGCCCATTTCACAAAGGCTTTTTTCCGATCCGCGGCACAGCCCGTAGCAGGGGGTGGTGACAAGCTGATAATTTTCCGGCCGCGTCCCCATCAGCTTCATAAGCCTGTCCTCTTTAAAAAAGAGAACGTTGTTGCCATAGGCGCAGCAGCCGCTGAAGCTGCCTCCGCCGCCGGTAGAGAGGGTATAGCTGTCGGTGCTTATGCCCATATAACAGTTCCAGTTGCCCGGGTCGCCAAGCTTGCAGCAGGCTATCTCGTTTCTTTCGCTGCTGCATCCCCAAACGCGGTTGTCCTTTTCGCAGATAAAGTCAAAATCGGGGATTTCCCGGGAAATATGAAGCTCCGCGCTCTGCGTGAAGGCTTCGTCCAGCGTGCCCGCGATAAGAAGATAGTCCTCGCCCGCCGCGTAAACAACGGCGCTGCCGTTTATGGCCTGCGCTTCGGCTCCGCTTATCTCTATCCCGTCATATTCTGAAAAGTCCGCCCCTATGCCAGCGTTCGATATTTTTATATATGCCGCGCTCAAGCTTATCCACATGCCCGAAAGCGAGGAATAGCGCTTTAATACATTGGGAGTCTGCGCGGTGTCGAGCCACAGCGCCCCACCCGAGGGGTCCTCCGGCGGCATATCCGAAACGGCATAGCTTTGGTATTCCTCGCCCTGAAGGTTGCACATGGAAAAGCTCACCGTTCCCTCGCTTGCGAACTCCGCCCCCAGCGCTGAAAGAGTGCCGTCTTCGGTGTTGAAGCTAAGCTTATCCGGCCAGATGAGTATTTTAGCGCCCGATCTCACAAAGCTCTTTTCCGTGTCGCTGACGCTGCCCACGCATTCCCCGTCGTAAAAAAGCTGAGTTCCATCGGCCCAGCAAAGCTTTTCGCCCGCGAAAAGGCCGTTTGGTTTTTCAAGCACAGCCGCTCTTCCCCGCTTTTTTCGCGTGGAGAGAAGCGGAAAACGATCGGCCGAAAGATTTTTCATTTCATAAAAACGATCCGCGCCCGCACGGTGATCGTGACGGTAGCCGCCAAAGGCGCTTATGGAACGCTTTATGCGTTTTGTCGATACAAGTGGAGGTAATTTCATATGAGCCTCCTCGTTTTTTTACTGGTGTACCCCGCGCCCCTTCAGGGGCATGTTCCTTCTGTTATAATCGGCGGCAAAGGCGGAAAATGCCGAGTTGAAGCGCAGCATGGCGTTCGTATATCTTTCGAACTCCCCGTCATGCATGTGTATCATCGCCGCAAGATAGTCGGCATAAAGCCCCGTATAGGGCGCGGAGGCAAGCAGCTCGCTCTCATTTGAATATCCCCGCGGCTCCTCCGGCGCGTTTTCATGCCACATGAGCAGCTCGCGGTATATCATGCCGTCCAGCTCAAGAAGCCATCTGAGCTTCAGCTCCGCCTCATATACATTAGGCAAAAGCGCGTCGGTCAGCGCTATGGCCTCAAGCGCTTTCATCAGGCGAACCTCGCTTCCCCGCTCAAGCGGGAAACAAGCCTTGCGGCCTTTTCATCCTGCTTTTCGGAAGCCTTTATCACCTGCGCTATAGCATAGGGCATCTCTACCTCTACGCCGCGCTGAATGTGAAACCTTCTGCCGTTCACGCTGGCAAAAACATCGCCCTTATATTTGCCGTTATCCTTGAAAAGCTTCATCGTCACCGTTTCCGCGCGTCCCGCGCGAAGCGCGGCCACCATTTCAAGATAAGCCTGCTCGGGACTGAGCTCATTCTGCTTTGTCATATATATTCGCTCCTTTTTTCATTTTTCGGATATCGCGAAGGGGAAAGCTTCCCCTTCGCCTTTTTTTATCAGTTGGCGATGGCCGTAGCGGAATATGAGCAGCCGCTTTCAACGCGCACCATATACTCTTCCACAAGCCGCTCGCTGCACTTGCTTGCCTTCCAGCCAACGGTGCTGCGCTGGTCAAGAGGATCGGCCGTGCCCGAGCTGCCCTGCTGCTTGATGATAGTGGTGAGCCCGCCGCCGCTGAGCTCGGTCTTGCCATAGGCGTTCGCGCCGAGCATAAGGCTTACGAAGACGGCGCTGCCGTCCGCGCCCGCGCCGCCGCCGCATATCACCGCGTCCGCGCTCACGCTCTTTACAGCCGCGCTTACCGTCAAACTTGCGCTGCCCGCGCTGCCTGCGGTGACGGAACTGAGCGTCGCCTGCTTGCCGCCCACATAAATAGCCGCGCCATCGCCGATCGCGGCGTTTGCGGCCTCCGCCTCCGCGGCGCTTATAGCCTCTTTGACGGCGATCGTGGTAGAGCCGCTTGAATCAAGCGCGGTCTTTAAGGTAAGGCGGCACTTGCCCGGCACTATGTCGGCGGGAGCGATGATCTTAGCCTCGGTGGTCTCAACGAAGCGAACTCCGCCAAGCTTGCCGATCTCGCCGCGATAAATGTTATCGGGATGATATTTATGCAGCTCTATCCACTCTTCGCTGCGCATCAGGTCATATGCCACATAAGGATGCACGATGCAAACAAAGCTGTCGTCAACGGGCTTTGCGTTCATCGCCTTTAGCTGAGCCGCCGCGCGGAAGACCATATCGGGGCTGAGCTTGCAGTTTGCGCCTATCTCGCTGCGGTCGGTGACCTCGCTTTCGGTATTTCCGCTGACATAGGGAGCGTACATTACCTGAGTGCCGCCGCAGAGCACCTCGCGGGTGATGGTGTCGAGCGTTCGTCCTGCCTGACTTGCGAGTATCTTGGTGCTCTGCTCTACCACGGGATCGATGCTGGTAAGGTCGAGCATGTCGCTAAGCTCAACAAAATCGCCGTATTGATCGACAGAAGCCGTGACGCTTTCAACGTTGAGCTTGTTGCCCGCGGGGGTAACGCCCTCGGTAATGGGAGTAAGCGCCTTGCCAAGCGGAGAGAACTTGCGAAACTCTATGCTTTTTCCGCCATGCGGAGGAATGGGATAGCAGTCTCCGAACTGATCGTGAACAAGATCGGGCTCGGCATAATCGATCAGCCTTTTTTCATAATAGGTCTTGGCCTCTGCCTCGGTGCTGTTGCCTTCCGCGCTCATTCCGGTGGTCTGGGTGGCTGCAAAAAGCTGAAGATCTATCTTATCGTTGTTTTCCTTCATTGCATGTTTCCTTTCTTTACGCTTAAATATTGATGCTGTGTTTCTTGCCCTTTAGCGCCTCGCGCCCAATGCGCTCGCGCTCTTCGCGGCTCCATTCGCTGGGCGTTTTTTCGCGTATGGTGGCTGCCGCGCGTCCGCCAGTGCCGTTTTCGGCGGGACGCGAGCCTCGCGTTTCAATATCTCTTAGCACCCGCTCGCGCACTCCCTGCGCCACCTCGTTGATAAGCTTTCCCGTGAGCTCGTCCCTGTGGGCAAACTCATAGGCCGATCTCATGTCTATGCCCGCGCGCATCAGCTTTGCGAAAAGAGGGTCTTTCATCTCGTTTTTCAGCTCGAATCCGGCGTAAACGCCCTTGAGACGCGCCTCCTCTTCTTTTATCGCCGCCGCCCGCAGCTCCAGCGCGCTGCCGCTGCCGTCAGGCGCTTTGCCCTCGCCCGTCTCTATGGCTTTTGCCGTTTTCTTTTCGTTCATACTGGCCTTCTCCTTTTTCCAAAATAGCTTTCGCATCTTTTCCTCAGCTTTCTACCGATATCGAATCGGGGTAACGCTCGGCCAAAAGGCTCATCCCGCTCGTCACGGTGTCCACCGCCGCCGAAAGATAATCCTCATAGCCGCCTGCCGCCTCCGCGTCGATAGAAAGATAGTCCTCGTCGCTGCAAATGCGGCAGCTTCTTAGACAGCCGTTTTGCAGCTTTTCATCCATCACCGAAAGCAGCATTTCGGACATGAGCTTTACATATTGCTCTTCCTCGGCGCCCGTTTCTCCCGCTTCGCTGGTCATGGTGATGATATATCTGTCATAACAGCGGTCAACTACATAATTCGTCATTGCATTTTCACCTCCGCGCCCTCACGGGCTTTTTGTGTGGCTCCGCCCCGCATGGCGGAATAAATGGCTTCGTCGCGTCCCTTCGGGGCGCTCTTTTCGCTTCCTTCAAGGGCGGGCAGCAGCGTTTCGGCTTTTTTAAGCAGCTCCGCGTTTTCCTTAAGCGCTCTAAGCGCCTGCTCCTTGCCCTCAAACTCCATAAGCTCCATAGCCTGCACGGCCTGCTTTACGCGCGCGGGGTCGAAAAGGCCGAGCTTATAAAGATTCATCGCAAATTCGTTTTGCGAAATGCGGCTGTATGCGCCCGCCTTCGCCGCCTTCACACGCACATCGAACACCGGCTCGCGATAGGTAAGCAGTCCCGCCGTGTTTTCTTCATGCAGTCGGATATCCGCGTTCGTATAGCTGGTGAATTCCTCCGCGCCATTTTTGCCCGTTATGCGGAAACAGCGCGGGCTGTCGTAAAACTGCCTTATCAGCTCGATTATCAAATAACAGACCCGCGCATAGGCACGGTAAGCCCCCTTTATCATGTCGCGGGAAAGCTTGCTGCCCGCCTCCTGCAGGGCGGCTATTGCCGAGGCCGCCGTGACCCCGCTCGCGGCTCCGCCCTGATTGAAGTCGCGGTTACCGCTGGTCTCTTTAAGCTCTTCTATCTTGTTGTTGAGTATTGAAATATATATGTCCGGAAGCGTTCTTACCTCGACCTGCGAAAGATTGTCGCGCGGGTTCCCGCTGCCGTGATAGTGAACGAAGTCGCGGCTCCAGTCGGCATACTCCTCTTCGTTTATGCTTCCGTCTCCCCTTACGAACCAGCGCGGCCTCGCGGCCATCAGCGCGTTTTTGAGTATCGCCTGATTCAAAAGGTCTATCTGCATCTGCGGACTTTTGCAAATATCCACATATCCATATCCCACGGGCGAGCCCTCCTCGGGAAACAGAGTGTCGAACACGAAGGGATATCTGGCGTGGTCATAAAAGCCCCTCTCGCGCATTTCGGGCAGATTTTCCGTGGCATAGAGCACCTCGCCGCAGGCAAGCTTAGCATATTGCAGCACCGTGCGCGTTCCGCGTTTTTGCTTATAATACCAGTCGACCACGGGTATCTTGCCGCTTATGTCTATCGTGTCGTCATAAACATACTGCGTTACATCCACAGTTCTTCCGCCAAGCTGAAGCTCTGGAAAACGCGCGCGCAGATATTCCGCGTCCACAAGCTCCACAGAGAAAAAGTTGGCGGAGGACTGTATATCCCTTACTCCCGGCTCCCAAAAGAGATTGAGAAGATCAAGCTGGCGAATATCTATCTCGCCAAGGCCGTTGTTCTTTTCCGGATTCCAGAATACTCCCGTGATGCCCGTGCCGTTTTTGAGCTTGTACCACCACATGTCACTGTAAGCCTGCTCATAATCGTTCTGCTCGAGCAAAACGGGCAATATGCTTCCAAGAGCTTCGGCGGCGGCGCTGTCGTTCTGCTCGCGCGGCAGCACCAGGGGCTCGGGATAATGATCCATTGCGTCGGCGTGCTTTCCGGCTATGCAGTTTTGCAGCCATGCCGAGGCCGGCTCCGCCTCCCTTTCGCCCTTGCCGCGTATCTGCTCCCAGTGTCTCAGACGCCACCAGCCCTCGTTGGCGACTATCCGCTTTTCAAGGCCGGCCTTGCCCGCCTTGTACTTTTTGAGTATTTCGAGCGCCTCCGCCGCCTGCTCCCGTCCTATCGGCCTTTTGCCCGCTTGTTCACTTTGCTCCATGCTCTTCATCCTTTCTGCGTATTTATATATCCAGTGCCGCGCATATTCCCGCCTTCGCCGGCGCGCCGCAGCGCGGGGCGATAGGTCTTGCCATGCAAAGATAGCGCAGCTCGTCCGCTATGTGATCCTCGCCCGTCGTGTCAAGATCCTCCGGATCGGTCTTTGAAAATACCAGCGTGGGCAGCGTGCGTATAAAGCCCGCGCAGCTTGAAAAGCAATAAAGCATCGGAATGCCGTTTTCGTCGAAGGCGAGGCGATAATGCACCTGCATCCAGCCGGGTATGCGCGAGTTGTCGCCCCTGTCAAAATAAACTCCGCAGGCGGCGGCCTCATCCGCTATCGATATCCCGCGGCTCGCGTCCCATATCGAAGGATCGGCCACGCCGATCACGCGCTTTCCTTTCAGATAGGGATGCTCTTTTTCCAGGCGGGCGATCTCCCTGAATATCTTATCCGGCGGCCATTTCAGCCCCGTGTTCGGGCTTTCCGTGCAGCCGTAAAGCTCAAGTATCCTATAGATCCGGCCGTCGTAATCCACCGCCCACCACGCGCATGAAAAGGGACGGGCATAGCCAAAGTCGAAGCTTCTGTATATCTGCCACGCAGAGGGCGGCTCAAAGGGAGCTATCACATGCGTCCACTGCCTGTCGCGGTAATGCTCGGGAGCGTCGGTGAATTCAGCAAAAAACTGTCCCTCAAAAACGTCCCAGTCGCCATAGCGGTGCGCCCGCCTCAGCTTTTCGGGCAGGGCGTCCAAAACCGCCACATAGCCCGGGTCATATTTTAAAAGGAATTCGTTATCGTCCACCGTGGCCGGAATAAAGGCATAGTCCTGAGCGGCCTCGCCGGGCGTGAACCTTCTTTTTACAAATAAACGGCGGAACCATTCATGCTTCACTCCGCCGGGGTTGCCCGTAAAATACATACGGGCTGAAAAATCGGGGCGGACGCTTCTGTTGCAGGTCATAAGAAACTGCACCTGCGTCCATGTGAAATGCGTGCATTCCTCAATGCCGATAACGTCGTATTCCTGCCCCTGATATTGAAAAACGTCCGTTTCGCTCTCGCAATAGCCAAGGCGTATGCGGCTTTGGTTGGCAAAGCGAAAGGCTTTTTCCGTGCTGTTATAAACAGCCGCGCCGCCAAGTATTTTTTGCAGCGGCAAAAGATGGTTTTCTCTAAGCTCCGGCAGCGTGCGGCGCAGCAGCAGAAGGTTGAGTCTAGGATAGCGCAAAGCCAGGAGGACGAGCTTCGTTCGCATAGCCCAGCTCTTTCCGCCGCCGCGCGCCCCGCCGTAGCCGATATAGCGGGCGCGGCTTTCAAAAAACCGCGCCTGCTTTGGATTGGGTGATCCAAGGGAAATAACACTTACCATAAAGAAGAACCTCGCTAGAACTTACGTTCTTTGCGTATATTACCATAGAACAAAAGTTTTGTGGTACAGAAAATGGTACTCTGTGAAATATATTATTTGTTCTATTCGCTCCAGTCCTTCCCCCTCTCGTCGGAAAATATCACCATCAGCTCATTAGCGCTCTCGCACTCTCTAAGCTCCTTTATCTGCTGCAATACCGACACCACCTCTTTAAGCGGCTTCGGGTCGGGTTTTCCCCCATTCTCCTTGCCTTTTTCCTCTATCAGCTCGCTCTCGATATACTCGAAAAGCCTTGCTCCGGGCTTTAACGAGCGCGATAAAAGCTGTTCCATCTCGGAAAAAGCGTCCTCATTTTTCGGTTTTTTCGTCTCCATATCTCCCTCTCCTTTCGCGTGAACCATTGTTCTGTTAACAGCATATACTCTTTTGTTTTTTTCGTGGGGACAAAAATGGTACTCTGCTTCGCGATTTTTCGCGAATATGCAAAAAAGCCCCTCTCTCCCTCCGGCGGATTGCGAAGGGCAAAACGAGGTGCTATACTAATCGATAAATAAAAACCGCGGGAGGAAAACGAACTTGCTGCAATTTCTAAGAAGCGAAGGCGTCAGCGAAAACATAATAAACGAGATAGAGCGCTTCAGGCAGGAGCATCCTCCCGAAGAAGCTCTGACCTACCGCATACCTAAGCCGAAGTATCATTATTACGGCAAAGAGATCTGGGAGGCCGCCGTTACGGCCATACTCTGCGGCGAGCATCTTTTGCTGCTCGGCCCCAAGGCGACGGGCAAAAACGTGCTGGCCGAAAATCTCGCCGCCGCCTTCAACAGACCCGCATGGGACATTTCATTTTATATAAATACCGACGCGGCTTCGCTTATCGGAACTGACAGCTTTGAAAACGGCAAAGTCACTCTGCGCCACGGCCCCGTTTACCGCTGCGCGGAGCACGGCGGTTTTGGCGTGCTTGACGAGATAAACATGGCTAAGAACGAATCTCTGGCCGTGCTGCATTCCACTCTCGATTTTCGCCGCGTTATCGACGTTCCGGGTTACGATAGAATAGTGCTGAACAGCGCCACCCGCTTTATCGCGACCATGAATTACGGCTATGCCGGCACAAGGGAGCTCAACGAGGCGCTTGCTTCGCGCTTTGTGGTCATCAATATGCCCTCTATCAGCCCGGAAAATCTGCAAAAGCTGCTGCGGCGGGAGTTTCCTTCACTAAAAGAAGGCTATATCACGCAATTCAGCGAGCTTTTCACGGATATACGCGAAAAATGCGAAAGCGCGGAAATATCCACAAAAGCGCTGGACCTGCGCGGGCTTCTCGCCTCCCTGCGCCTTATGGAAAAGGGGCTTGCGCCGATAGAGGCTTTGCGTCTTGGCATCGTGAACAAATCCTTCGACCAGTTTGAAATGCAGCTCGTTGAGGATGTGATAAGGGCGCGCATACCGGAAAATCTATATCACGATAAACTTTTTGATTAAAATGGAAATAGACAGGAGCGAAAAGCTGCGCGCGCTCAATATGATATGGAACGCGGCCAAAGATTATTCCATCCTTCCCTCCTTCAAGGTGTATGACGCGCGGGGGCGGGCGGATATCTATTGGAACAGCATAATAGGCGCCGTTTACAGGCATTTCGATTTTTCAAGGATAGAAGCTCTGTTTCGCTCGTTCGAGGGCGACGCTTCGGAATATCAGCTAAAAAATCTTCTTTGGCTGGGTCTGGAAAGCGCTGCCTATTTTCGCGAGCGCGGCGAACGCCCCGTGCTTGACGAGCTTCGTCTTGAATACGCCAGGGCCGTGCTGGCAGAAAGGCCGAAGCCCGACCCCTTGCTTTTCGAGCGGGTGCAAAGGGCGAGCTGCGCTCTCATCGCCGGAGAAAGACCCGACTGCTCCGAATATTGCCTGAAGCTTTGCGAGCTGCTTTCTTTTAGCGCCGATATGGACACGGAGATGGTGATAGCGCGCGCAAAAGAGATATTTTCGCTTTATCTTCATTTTGAAGCGGAGGAAAAGGCAAAAAAAGAAGAAGCCGCGCCCGAAAGCGGGCGAAGCTTACATATCCCGTTTTTGCGCCTTGGAAAAAAGGGCGCTAAAAGGGGCGGCGAGGGGCGCGCTTCATCCCGTCTTTTCGCTTCCGGCAGCGCGGAGTATTCAAGCGAGAGCGGTTCCGACCCCGAATCTATCAATGTTCGGCTTTCCGCCTTCAATATGCGAAGCGAGGATGAGCTGCGCGCCTATATGGAAAATTTTTTCGGCGCTTCCGTTTATAACAGCTCGCAGCTGTCGAGCATGGAAAAAGAGCTTTGCAGCGGCAGGCACAGCGGCTGCCATCTGCATTTTACCCGAGGCGTTTTCAAGGATAAAAAGGGCTTTAAGGGAAAAGACGATTATCTCAAAATGTCGGCTCTTCGCCAGCGCGATAAAAACCGCGCATATTACGAAGAGAGACGCACCGAGGCGGAGCATCATATTTCGAGCCTTGCAAGCCGCATTCGAAACTCCATGCTCACCCACCTTCAAAGCAGCGCCGTGAAGTCTAACTCCGGCATACTGTGCGCGGGCAGAGTGTGGCGCGAAGAATATCTAAACGATATGAAGATATTTCAAAAGGAGCTAAAGGGAGAATGCGGAGAGCTGAGCGTAGATATACTGCTCGACGCTTCAAGCTCGCAGGCAAAGCGGCAGGAGCGCCTTGCCACGCAGGCTTATATCATAGCCGAAAGCCTGAGCCGCTGCGCCATCCCCGTGCGTCTCTATTCCTTTTGCAGCCTGCGCGGCTTCACTGTCTTTCGCATTTTTCGCGATTATAACGAGACTGATAAAAACGCCGAGGTCTTCAATTATTTCACCTCCGGCTGCAATCGCGACGGGCTTGCGCTTAGAGTTTCGCACGATATGCTCTTAAAAAGCCCGTATGAGCATAAGCTGCTCATAATCCTTTCGGATGTGCGGCCTAACGGCGTTCAGCGCGTAAGAACGGAAAACGGCGAATACAAAAACTACAGCGACGAGCTTGCCGTGCGCGACACCGCCGCCGAGCTTAGAAGCGCCGAGCGCGATGGCATTTCCGTGCTTTGCGTTTTTACCGGCGAAGAGGACGCGCTCCCCTCGGCCAAGCTTATTTACGGCACGGGCTTCACCCGCATAAAAGAGCTTGAGCATTTTGCGGACGCGGTAGGCACGCTTATTCAAGAGGAAATAAAAAATTTATAGCACTTCAAAAAAGCTCGTGACATTTCGCGAATGGAGCTGTGATTTTTCTATTATTTGCTATTGGGTCTGTTATCTGGAATTTGCGAAATGAATACCGCTTTGATCCGAAAATCCCGATCTATTCAAAAAAGCCGAGCTTTCCAAAGGGAGCGACGCGCAAAAACGCGCGCCCGCGAAGGGCTCCGGCCTCAAGGCGCATGTTTTCGGGCGACACCGTCATATATGTGCGGCAGTCCGGCAGAAGGAAATATTCATCCTCTTCAAGCTTTATCTCCTCCATATTCGCCTCTGCGTACTGCGCGTAAGCCGCCTCGCTCAAAAACACGCCGTTTATATAAACGTTGCCTTCGTCTATCACTATGCTCTCGCCCGGCAGCCCCACTATGCGCCCAAGCAGGGACGCGCCCTCAAAATCGGCCGAATAGATATCTCCCCGCCGGGGAGTGCGAATAAATTTGCTAAAGCGCGAAAAGAGCACCACGTCTCCCGCCCTTAAAGTGGGCGACATCCCCTCATCCGCTATCTGCGTGCCTTGAAATACCAGCGCGAAAATGAGCAGCGCTATCAAAAGCGCGACAAAAAGCGTGAACAGCGCGCTTCTTCTGTGCAGTCTTCCGTATTCCCAGCCGTTTTCTTCTCTGCGTTCCATCAGATCGCCCTGTAATTTTTGATCGGCCACATAACGAAGTGCGCCCGTCCCACTATGCGCGAATACGGTATCGGCCCTACGCTTTCAGCGCGGCTGTCCTTGCTCACATTGCGGTTGTCGCCCATGACGAACACGCTGTTTTCCGGCACGGTCATCTCTTCCATGTCGCCAAAGATCATATCGTTCCAATATTCGCTCTCGTCAAGCGGCTCTCCGTTTATATATACCGTTCCCCAGCTTATTTTGATCCTTTCTCCGGGAAGGGCTATCACCCGCTTAACGCAGTTTTTGCTTTCATCGGGATAGCGGCAGATGATTATCTCGCCGCGTTCGGGATCGCTAAAGTAAAAACTCACCTTTTCCACAAACATCCGCTCGTTGTTGAAAAGCGTTGGCAGCATAGAGTCCCCGTCAACGCGAACAGGCTCAAACACAAAAAGCCTTATCGAAAGCGCCACTATCAGCACCACCGCCAGATACAAAAAAAAGTCGATATTGTCGTATTTCCTATAGGCGGGATCGTTCGCGTGGAACTCCTCCTGCGCCTTCAGCAGTGCGTTCTTTTCCTTTGCTGTGAGCTTCTTTGCTTCACTCATTCCCCGTTACCTTCTTGCATAATCAATTTTTTTGCGCTCTTTATAAAATCCGCCCGGTCAAGCATCACTATACGTCCGCATTGCAGGCATTTTATCTTTACGTCCGCGCCGGTGCGTATTATCGTCCACTCGTTGCTCCCGCAGGCGTGAGGCTTGCGCATCACCACGCGGTCGCCAAGCTCAAAGCTTTCTATCATCTTCGGCTTCTCCTCTTTATATGGCTCTTGTGGCTTCTTTGAGCCATTCAAGCATTTCGCTCTCGCCCTCAAAGCAGGGCGTCAACGCGGAAAGCACCTGCGCGTGATATGCGTTCAAAGCGCTTTTTTCCTCGGCGTTGAGCATTGAGTCCTCCACAGCGTCAAGGTCTATGGGCGAAAGCGTCAGCGGCTCAAAGCAAAGGAACTCGCCGTAAGGCGTGGTTTCGGCCTTGCGGCAGAGCAAAAGGTTTTCGAGCCTTATTCCGTGGCTTTCCTCTTCATAAATACCCGGCTCGTCGCTGACCACCATCCCGGGCGCAAATATAAAGCCCTCGTGCTTATGGCGGATGCGAACGGGATCTTCATGCACTCCGAGAAGATAGCCTACGCCGTGTCCCGTGCCATGCCTGTAATCAAGACCCTCTCTCCAGATGGGCGCGCGGGCGAGCATGTCGAGCTGCTCTCCCTCGGTGTCCGCGGGAAAGCGCGCGTTCATAAGCGCGAGCATGGCCTTGAGCACCAGAGTATAATGCCGCTTTTCCTTTTCCGTCACGGCGCCAAGCGCATATGTGCGCGTCAGGTCTGTAGTTCCTTCATAATATTGTCCGCCCGAGTCAACGAGCAAAAGCCCTCTCGCCTCTATGGGGACGTTGCTTTGCGCGTCGGCCTTGTAATGAACTATCGCCGCGTGCTCGCCGTAGCCGCATATCGTTTCGAAGGAAAGCCCTATGCAGCCCTCGGTTTTAAGTCTCATTTCATCCAGATACTCCGCCGCCGAAAGCTCGCTTACGCCCTCTCTGCCGGCGTTTTTCTTTATCCAGCGCATAAACTTCGCAAGCACCGCGCCATCCTTGCGGTGCGCTTCGCGCATGTGCCTTATCTGGGTCTCGTTTTTTATTATGCGCCCGCGCGTGAGCTGATCGCCCGCTTCAACGACTATCGCGTTCTGATTCAGCGCGCTCCAAAGAGAATAATTGGTCTTCGCCGCGCTTAGCATCGCCATCGTGCCCTTTTCATATCTTGCCGCGCAGCCGAGCGCCGCCTCATAAGGGCGAAACTCCACGCCCAGCGCTTCAAGCGCCGCGTCAAATTCATCGCTTCTCTTTTTCGCGTCTATGCAAAGCGTAACGCGCTCTTTTTCAACAAAGCAAAAGCAAAGCGGAACGGGGGTATGCGGCATGTCTCCGCCGCGAATGTTCAGCAGCCACGCAATATCCTCGCAATCAGATAGTACCCAAAGCTCGGCGCCCTGCTCTTCCATAGCGGCGCGTATGGCTTTAAGCTTATGCTCCGCGCTCTCTCCGGCGTATTTTTCATCGAGCAGCCATGCCTTGGCCTCCGGCATGGGCGGCCTGTCCGTCCATATGGGCGAGATAAGATCCTCGCCGCTTCTTATCTCTATCTCTTTATCGGCGAAAAGCGCGGAATAGCTTTTTACGGTTCGCGCATCCATCGTGGCGCCGTCAAAGCCCAGCGCGGCGTTTTCTTCAAGCGTGTCATGCAAAAAGTCGCCTATTTCCGGCACGTCCTTTTCGCCGAGCCTCATAAGCTCTATGCCGCTTCCCTCAAGCTGCTTAGCGGCCTGCAAAAAGTAGCGTCCGTCCGTCCAGAGATACGCCTTTTCGGGCAGCACTACGAGCGTGCCCGCCGAGCCTGTGAAGCCAGAAAAATATTCCCGCGCGCGAAAATGCGCACACACATATTCCGAGCCGTGATAATCGTCCGTCGGAATAATATAAGCGCCAAGCCCCGCCTGCTTCATGCCTTTTCTAAGCGCTTTGAGCCTTTGTGTGATAACGTTCATTTTACCCTTCCTTATGGATCGATAATGTCAATGGGCAGCCCGCGCCGTTTAGCCCTTTCCACGGTGTAAGCCGTGCCGCCCGGTTTGCCGTCGTATACGGCTATCATGCGCTCGCTGTTTTCTATGATATAATCATTTCTCGCAAAATAACAGCCCCGCGTGTGCGTTTTTGACAGCGTTTTAACGCTGTCGCAGCGGGCGATGAGACTTTCAAAGCTCATTTTATCAGAATCGCACCACGAAACATGCGGGCTTTCAAAGGGCAGAGCCGCTTCAAGGCGCAGCCCTTCATGCTCTGCTTTAAGCTCCGTCACCGCCTGTGCGAAAATAAGGTCGCTGCCCTCCGCAAAGCCGCAGATAAAATCCTCGCAGCCCTTTTCAAAAGCGCACAGCACCGCCTTTTTGAGCTTTGCCTTCAGCAGTTCTATCGCGGGAGCGTCCTTTCGCGAAAAAGGCAGCTTTTCAAAGCGGTATCCCGTAAAGCCGCAGGCGCTCATCCTTCCAAAACTTTACGCAGGCAGCGCGCAAGCTGATCGCTGCACGAGGTGGGCTTCACCCCGCAGCGGATGCCAAGAAGCTTATCCGATATCTGCTTCGCGTCCTCGCCCTCGCAAAGCTTCCCCAGCGCCTTGAGATTTCCGTCGCAGCCGCCGGTATAAACGAGATTGTGTATCTTTTTTTCCTCATCCAGATCGAAGTCTATGCGGCTTGAACAGACCGCCTTGGTATAAAAGGTATGATGCGTCATATTTCCGTTTCTCCTTCAAATACGAATTCGGCCGGACCCGTCATATAGGCGGACGCGCCCTCTTTTTCTATCGTTAAGGCGCCAAGCGTCAAATGCACCTTCAGTTTTTCTTCTGTGAGCCCCGCCCGCATCGCGCAAAGCGCGGAGCTTGTCGCGCCCGTGCCGCAGCAAAGCGTTTCGCCGCAGCCGCGCTCCCAAACGCGCATGGTGATGTTTTCCCTGTCGTCCACTCTGATAAAATCAACGTTCGTTCCATTGGGAAAAGCCTTCGCCCATTCGAGCAGCGCGCCTATCTTCATCCATTTGCGGCTTTCAGGATCGTTCACGGGAACGACGGCGTGGGGAACGCCCATGATTAGCGGCCAGTATTCTATGTCGCTGCCCTCTATATTTACGCGGCGCAGACCATCGCTCAAAAATTCCGGCTCGCCCATGCATATGCGTATGTTCGCATTTTCAAGACATTCCGCCTCTTTCACGCCCGCAAGCGTTTCAATAGTCATTTTGTCCTTTGAAACTATGCCTCGCTCGCGCACATAACGCGCAAAACAGCGTATTCCGTTGCCGCACATTTCGGCCTCGCTGCCGTCGCTGTTTATTATCCGCATACGGATATCGGCCTTTTCAGAGCTTTTTATAAGTATAAGCCCGTCCGCGCCTATGCCCGTGCGCCTGTTGCAAAGCACTTTGCCCAATAAGGCAAGCTCACTGAGCCTTTCTTTTCTTTCGTCAAGCACGATAAAATCGTTGCCCAGACCATGCATTTTTGTAAAACAGATCTTCATGCGCCGATTATACCACATCTTGCTAACGCGCTTCCACTCCCGCGTGTGAACTTTTCTGTGACTTACTGTACAAAAGTCGAGCTTTGCGCTATCATTATTGTGTTAATTTATGTATTCATATACATATTTACTGAAAGGAAAAGAAAAGTATTAGTATGTCTGCTTTTCACTTTATTGTCAATCCGCTTGCAGGAAGCGGGCGCAGCGCGGAGCTTTTTGCAGTTGTTGAGGAGAAACTCAAGGCTCTTGGCATTTCTTATGAAAGCACCTTCACCACGGCCGCCCATCAGGGGGCGGAGCTGACGAGAGAGGCCATTGCGGCGGGCGCGGAGTGCGTCGTCGCCGTTGGCGGAGACGGCACCATAAACGAGGTGGCGGAGGGGCTTTTCGGACATGAGGGAGTGAAATTCGGCGTTATGCCTTTCGGCTCCGGCAACGATTTTGCCCGCTGTACGGGTATTCCGGCGGAAGCCGAGGGCGCGCTTGATGTCATTTTGGGCGGTTTTACGCGAAAGCTGGACATTGGCCGCGCCAACGACCGTTTTTTCGTGAATGTCGCGGGCATCGGCTTCGATGTGGACGTGCTTCGCGCCACGGAAAAATACAAGGTGAAATATAACGGCATGTTTCCTTACCTCATGGGGATCTTCGACGCGCTTTTCCACCTTCGCGCCATGCACATGACTATAGACGTGAACGGTGAAACTATCAAGCAGGATGCTTTGCTCGTGGCCATAGGCAACGGACAGTATTTCGGCGGAGGGATGCAGGCGCTTCCCCATGCCGATCCCTTTGACGGGCTTTTTGACATACGCATAGTCAAAAAGGTGTCGATCCCCCGCTTTTTGATGCTTTTGCCCCGCTTCGTCAAGGGCAGCTTAAAGGACGACTGCCCCTTGCTTTTGAACCTTCGCAGCGATAAGCTCCGCGTTTCCTGCGCAGAGGAATGCGCTCTCGATCTCGACGGCGAGCTTTTATCGCAAACGCCCGCGGAATTTTCGCTCGTCCCCGGCGCGCTTGAGCTCTTCGTAAAAAAAGAAAAGGATGAACCCTCTTAAATGGCATTAAAACGGCGCTTTGTAGCGCGCAACAAGAAAAAAACGATTTTGCGGCTTTGCCTGCTCTTCGCCGTTCCGCTTTTGATAGCAGGAATAGTTTTCGGCTGCATAAAGCTTCTTAAGACCGGCGGCCCGAGGGTAAAGCTCAGCGAGCTCCCCTTTTTGCCCGAAGACAGCTATACCTATACCGGCAGCGGCTTCCTTTATTATAAAGAGGGCAAGCTCATATACGAAGACGATTCCGATAAAAAGAAAAACTACAGCCTTTCCGCCACAAGCGCCTCATCCTCGCTGCGCCTTGCGGCGGGCAGCGGGCTTTCTGTGCTTTATAACGAAAGCTCTATGCTAATAGCCGGGGCGAACACGCCCATAAGCTTTAGCGGCACGGTCTCGCGCGTACTTTGCGGCGTAAGCCATATCGCCGTATATGTCAGAAGCGAAAACTCCGATTCCATCGAGATATATTCTGCCGACGGCACGCAGACCAACGTTCTTGATTTTTCCACCGCCTCTCTTATCAATTTCGGCATAGACGCGGGCAGCGAGGACACCCTTTGGACGCTCACCCTCGCCACGAACGGCGGCTCTCCCGTTTCCACGGTGACCACTTATAATCTCACGCAAGGCGTGACCAACGGGCTGATGAATGTGCAGGACGAGCTTATCGAGGATGTGTTTTTCACCGAAAAGAGCATATTCCTTTGCGGCACGAATCACATAATCCGCTATAACCGCAGCGGCAACAACGAGGTCTACCGCGAGCTTATCTATGGCTATCAGCCGATAGACTTTTCCAATTCCTCATCGGGACCCGTGTTCATGCTGCATTCCCGCGCGGAGGACGGCTTTGACAATGTCCGCCTCTATTCCCTGCAGGAGGCTGATCTGCCTTCGGCGAAAATAAGCAATGTGCAGCTTCCCGCGGGCACGCTCAGCGCCCGCCTTTACGGGGGAAAGCTCGCGGTCTTCACGCAAAGCTCGCTTTATCTTTATGATGGCGGCGGGGTATTGAGCGGCTCGCAGGAGCTTGAAGAGGGAATAAGCTTAACGAGCGTTGAAAAGCTCTCTGAAAGCAAGGCGCTTATCTCAAACGGCAGCGCGCTTTACGCGCTCAACATGAAAGGCTAAACGATTATGAATCTTTTGGATTACTGCGTGCTCGGCATATTCGTCGTATTTATACTGCGCGGGATTTACAAGGGCTTTATAAGCACCCTTTTCTCTATCGGCGCGTTCATCCTCGCGTGGCTTCTTGCGCTCGTTTTCATGCCGCTTGGCTCAAAGACCATTCGCAACAACGAGCATCTTTACGACATGATGCTCTATTACACCGAGGGCAGCGAATATATCGCCAATAACGTTGGCGTTGAAAGCGCGCGGCTGAACATTTCACAGGTGGGCAGTCAAGAACTCAGCGATATAGTTACCAAGGCCAACGTTCCTTATCCCATGGATAAAGAGATACTTTCAAACGTCGCAAAGGAAGCCTTTGCCGGGCAGAATATCAGCACTCTCGGAGATTATTTCAACCAGACGATGGTCTGCGTTTTCGTGAACATCATCTCCTTTTTCGCTTTCTTTTTCTTATTCAGGCTGATACTCGCGTTTTTCATAGAGGGTGTGGATTATTCATGGCGCTTCCCCATGCTTCGCACGGGCGACGCGCTTCTCGGCGCCGGACTTGGCATTCTGCGCGGTATGCTCTCGCTTTTCCTGCTCTTTATGCTCATGCCCGTGCTGCTCACGATAGTCGGCCAGTTCGACCTTATCACCAATATGATAGAAGAATCCTTCTTTGCGCCCTTCTTCTATTATTCCAATTTCCTTTTAAGCATGATTCCGGGGGTATAAGCAAATATGTATCTTTCAGATCAATGGAAGGATTACGCCATACTCGACGCGGGCGGCGGCAACAAGCTGGAACGCTGGGGCGAGGTGCTCCTTCTTCGTCCCGATCCGCAGGCCGCGTGGCCTATGGAATATGACGTCTCCACCGCGGACGCTCACTACCTTCGCTCTCAAACGGGCGGCGGACACTGGGAATATTCAAAGTCCCTGCCCGAAAGCTGGCATATCCGCTATAAGGATCTGAAGTTCCTCGTGCGGCCTACCGGCTTTAAGCACACCGGACTTTTTCCCGAGCAGGCCGTGAACTGGGATTTCATGCGCGAAAGAGTGGAAAGCTTCAAGGCAGGCCGCCCCTTCCGCGCGCTGAATCTTTTCGCCTATACCGGCGGCGCCACCTGCGCGCTTGCGGCCTCCGGCGCGAACGTCGTGCATGTGGACGCGGCAAAGGGCATGGTGAGCTGGGCAAAGGATAACCTTGCCTGCTGCGGCCTTTCAGACCGCCCTGTTCGCTTTCTCGTTGACGACGCAATGAAATTCGTGCTTCGCGAAGCCCGCCGCGGCAATTTTTACGACGGCATACTAATGGACCCGCCAAGCTACGGGCGCGGTCCGGACGGCGAAATGTGGAAAATAGAGAACGACCTTTATCCCCTCGTTGAAGCCTGCGTGCGCATACTTTCAAACGAGGCGAGCTTCTTTTTGATAAATTCCTATACCACCGGCCTTGCCCCGTCGGTCATCTCCAATATTCTGCGCGTCGCCCTTAAAGAGCGCGGCGGTCACGCCGAATGCGAAGAGCTGTGCCTGCCAATAGAGCGCGGCTCGCTCGTTCTGCCCTGCGGTTCAACAGGCAGGTGGACAAGCGGCTGATTATGAATATCCTTTATGAAGACAATCATATCCTGGCGGTCGTAAAGCCCCCCAACCTGCCCGTTCAGGCGGACGCTTCGGGGGATGACGACCTGCTTTCGCAATGCAAGCGTTATATAAAAGAAAAATATAACAAGCCAGGCGAGGTCTATCTCGGCCTTGTTCACCGTCTTGACCGCCCTGTGGGCGGCGTAATGGTATTTGCCCGCACCAGCAAGGCCGCATCTCGCCTTTCGTCTCAGTTCAAAAGCCATTCCACGGTGAAAAAATACGCGGCGCTCACGCAGGGCGAGCCTCTCCCGCGAGCGCGTCTGGAGGATCTTCTTTTAAGCGCGGAGGACGGTTCTTTGCCCTCCCGCGTCAAGGGCGCCTCCGCCCGCGTCGTTCCGGAAGGGACGCAGGGCGCAAAGCAGGCTGTTCTTTCATATGTTCTCGCCGCAAGCGAAGGCGGGCTCTCGCTTCTTGACGTCACGCTTTTTACGGGGCGGCATCATCAGATACGCGCCCAGCTTTCCGCACATAAAGCGCCCATTTACGGCGATCAGCGTTATAATCCCGATGCCGTTCCCGGCGAGCAGCTCGCGCTTTGGGCATATTCCCTGAGCTTTGAGCATCCTACGCTGCACAGCCGCCTTCGCCTTAGCTCTCTTCCGAGCGGCGGAGCGTGGCAGCCCTTTGAAGAAAAGCTTTCGGCAATGGAAAAGGATATCTATATTTCATATGAAGACGAAAATATCATTGCCGTGATAAAGCCCGCAAATCTTGAGACCGCTCAGTGCGACGCCGCCCCGGGGAAGGATTCTCTTGAAAGCCGCGTTTCATCGCTTTGCGCCTCTCCAGTTTATCCGGTGCACAGGCTTGACGCGAACACCACAGGACTCGTGCTTTTCGCGAAGAACACCGAGGCGGAAAAAGCGCTCGGCGAGGCCATATCAAAGCGGAGGATAAATAAATTTTACCGCTGCGTCGTGAAAAACGAACCCCGCCCCCCAAAGGCCACGCTCAAGGCATGGCTGCTTAAGGACGCTAAGGCCGCGCGCGTAACGATAAGCGAAACTCAGCAAAACGGCTCAAAAAATATTGAGACGGCATATGAAACCCTCTCTCCCTCAGCTTTGGCCGCCAACGCTTATGAGCTTGAGGTAGAGCTTTTAACGGGGCGCACCCACCAGATAAGGGCGCATCTCGCCTATGCGGGGCACCCGCTTCTTGGCGATGATAAATACGGCGAGCGGGATTGGAACCGCGAAAACAAGGCAAGAGCGCTATATCTGTGCGCCTGCCGCATTTCCTTCAGCCTGCCACCGGATGATCCGCTTTGCTATCTTAACGAAAAAACCTTCACCGCAACGCCCTTCTGGGCGGAATAACGAGAGGAGGAACCATATGCAGACCTTTCGCAGCCTAGACATTATCGGCCCACGCATGATCGGCCCCAGCAGCTCGCACACGGCGGGCGCGGCACGACTTTCACATGTGGCGTGGCAGGTCTCCGGACGCGATGTGAAAAGCGCGCTTTTGATACTTTACGGCTCGTTCGCCAAAACGGGCAGCGGCCACGGCACCGACAAAGCCCTGCTTGCAGGAGTTCTCGGCCTTGCTCCCGACGACGAAAAGCTGCGCTATTCGCGCCTTCTCGCGCAGGAGGCAGGCGTAGAATACCGCTTTGAATTCAGCGAGGACACGCCGGGGGATTATGCCAATATGGCGCGAATAATCATAACCGGACATGACGATCACATAACAAACGTTCTCGGCGCTTCCATAGGCGGCGGCAACATACTCATCAGCGAGATAAACGGGATGCAGGTGCAGTTCACGGGAGAATATCCCACGCTTATCGTGAGCCATCAGGATATGCCCGGCATGATAAGCGCCGTCACCGGCCTTTTGGCCGAAAAGGGAATAAACATCGCCGAAATGCGCGTTTATCGCGACGGCAAGGGCAGAAAAGCATACATGGCGATAGAAACGGACGCGCTTATAAGCGAAAACGTGCTTGACGAGATAATGCATATGCCCCACGTCAACCGTCTTTGCATGATAGACAACCGCTGAAAGGGGGAGAAGGAAGCATGTCATATGATTTTACGAGCGGCGAAACGCTTTTGAGCATTTGCAAAGAAGAAGATCTTCCCATAAGCGAGGTGATGCAGCTTCGCGAGCTTGATTTCGGCGAGCTGGATCGCGCGAAGCTGCGCGAAGAAATGCGGCTGAACCTTGAAACGATGCGCGCTGCTTTAAAGAAGGGTCTTGAAGAGGAGCACGAGTCCGTTTCGGGTCTTTCCGGAAAGGATGCTCAGCGCCTTCTCTCTTATGCCGAAGATTCGCTTCTTGGCAAAACTATGGCTCTCGCCTGCGCGGGAGCTATGGCCGTGGTCGAGGTCAACTCCTCTATGGGCAGGATAGTCGCGGCTCCTACTGCGGGAGCCTGCGGTATATTGCCCGGCCCTCTCTTTATTTTTGCGAAGGAGCGCGGCTGGAACGACGAGTCTCTTATCGATTCTCTCTTTACTGCGGCTGCGATAGGCAGCATAATCGCCTCAAACGCCACGCTTGCGGGCGCCGAGGGCGGCTGTCAGGCGGAGACCGGCAGCGCCGCCGCAATGACGGCCGCGGCTCTTGTTGAGCTTTGCGGCGGAAAGCCCGCGCAGGTTTTGGACGCGGCCTCATTCGCCCTGAAAAACATTCTCGGCCTCGTCTGCGACCCTGTTGCGGGGCTCGTTGAGTGTCCCTGCATAAAGCGCAACGCCCTGGGAGCCGCAAACGCCGTGCTCTCGGCCGATATGGCTCTTTGCGGCATGAGCGCCCTCATCCCCTTCGACGAAGCAGTGATCGCAATGAGAAACGTCGGCAAAATGATGAACGGCGACCTTCGCGAAACAGCTCGCGGCGGGTTGGCTTCAACGCCAAGCGGCAGGCGCATACGCGAAGAGCTTGGCTTTGAAAAAGGCTGAGTATAGCTTGGAGCAAAAAATATGGATATCAGACCCGCAGCGGTTTTCTTGAAAGCGGTGATTTTTTAAAACGACAATATCGGCGGCAAAGCGCTTCGCGAGATCATGTATACGAAACGCATTGCAGATCGATAATCACTGATCTTATCAAACTCTCTTTATATCCGCGCCTATAGCGCGCAGCTTCTGTTCGAGATATTCATAGCCGCGGTCTATATATTTGATGTGGTGTATCTCGCTTCTGCCCTGACCCATCAGCGCCGCCACGATAAGCGCCGCGCCCGCGCGAAGGTCGGTGGCGTATAGCATAGCGCCCGAAAGGTTCGGCACGCCCTCTACTATCGCCGTGCGTCCGTTTATCGTTATGTTCGCGCCCATTCGCCTAAGCTCGGGCACATGGTTGAATCTTTCTTCAAAGATATTTTCCACTATAAAGCTGTTGCCCTCGGCGGTGGATAACAGCGCCATCATAGGCTGCTGCAGATCCGTCGGGAAGCCGGGATAGGGCAGGGTCTTTATATTCACTGCTCTTGGGCGGCCTTGATCGGCGGTTACGCGCAAAAAGAACTCGCGCCCGTCGTCGCCCTCTATCACCTTTATGCCCGCCTCCATCAGCTTTGCGGAAATAGCCTCCAAATGCGTAGGTATAACGTTGTTTATCACAACGTCGCCGCCCGTCGCGGCTGCCGCTATCATATAAGTTCCGGCCTCTATCTGGTCGGGAATGATGGCGTAGCTGCATCCGTGCAGCTTTCTGCCGCCGCGTATGCGTATAACGTCGGTACCCGCGCCTTTTACGCTCGCCCCCATCATATTCAGAAAGTTCGCCACGTCAACGACGTGCGGCTCTTTCGCGGCGTTGTTGATTATCGTTAATCCCTCTGCGCCAACGGCGGCCAGCATTATGTTTATGGTCGCGCCAACGCTCACAACGTCAAGATATATCTCTGCGCCTATAAGCTCCTTGGCCTTGGCCGTGACCATGCCGTTTTCTATTTTTACCTCCGCGCCCAAAGCGCGCATACCCTTGATATGCTGGTCGATAGGCCTCTGCCCTATAAGGCAGCCGCCGGGCAGGGCGATCTGCGCATATTTATATCTTCCAAGCATCGCGCCAAGCAAATAATATGAAGCGCGAAGCGAGCGCACCATTTCATAATCCACATTGAATTCGTTTATTCCGCGCGGATCAACGCGCATACTGCCATCGGGCGTAAAGTCCACCTGAGCGCCCATGCGCTTGAGTATAGCCTCGAGGGTGCGCACATCGTTTATGCGCGGCAGATTTTCCAATAAGCAGCTTTCGCCCGAGAGTATCGTTGCGGGAATTATCGCTAGCGAGGCGTTTTTCGCGCCGCTCACCGTAACGACGCCCTCAAGGGGCTTGCCGCCGTTTATTATATAATGAGCCATGTCAATCTTTCCTTTTATAACAGTTCAACGGGCGTATCATACCATACCCGACTTGATTTGTACAGTATGTCAATCCAGATAATAGCGTGGATTATAGGCTTCACCGTCTATGCGCAGCTCAAAATGAAGATGCGGCTCGTCCGCGTTTCCGCTCTTCCCCATTATGCCGATAGCTTCGCCCGCGTTCACATGATCGCCAAGGTTCACGGGAGCCTCCGCCAAATGCGCATAGCGCGTAACAAAACCCTCGCCGTGGTCTATCTCTACCATCAATCCGTAGCCGCCGCGTTCCATTTTGCATACCACCGTGCCGCCGCAGGCCGCGAGCACTCTTGCCGCCTCCTGCTTTGAGCTGTAATCCAGCCCAAGATGCAATATCCCCGCGCTCTGCCCGTAATTCAATGTCACCTCGCCGTCCTCAAGCGGCGAAACAAAGCTGAGATCTTCCGCCTCTCTGCCCTTTTTGCCCTCTCGTCTTCCCGGCTCGTCGTCGTCTTTTATCTTTTGCGTGCCGACTCTCACTATCCTGTCCCGCGCCTCAAGCCCGGTGATCTTTTCCTGTTCGCTCTCGGTTCTTCTTCGCCCGTTTTTATAAACGACGCTGCGGGTCGTGACGATCTTGCCGTCGCGTCCGGGGTCTTCTATTATACTCGTGCCTTTAAGAAGATATTTGTCGTCGCTCTCTTTTGTCTTCGCGCTTACTATCTCCTCCTCCGTGGCCGTTTCCGTAGTGATAACGTCCAGCCGCGTGTTTTTTGAGCAAAGAGTTTCAAATAATTCCTCCGCGGAGGAAAGCTCATCGTCGGCCGTTTCCGGCGCGGGCAGGAATTCCACCACATTGTCTATCGTCGTTCTCAGTTCGCCCTTTATCTCATATTCCTCGCGTATCTGCGCCTCGAAATAATCGCAGACCTCGTTTAGCAGCGCCGCCGCCGCCTCATGGCTCACCAATACTCCGATCGTTCTTTCATCCACCACCAGCGCCGTGCGTTCATAGCCCTGCGCGGCAGGCTCAATGACCGCCATCTCGGGCCCGCTCATCACAGGAAGCAGCACCTGCGCTTCGGGCGTGGGTCTTGGCGCGGCCGTAGGGCGGGGCGTGGGCGTGGGCGTTGGCTGAGGCTCGGGATAAAGCCTTGGCGAGCGAACTAAAAAAGCGGCGATGCAAAGCAGAACGAGCACAGCCGCAAGCGAGGGCGCAAGCCAGCCGGAGCGATCGGGCTTTTCTTCTTCTTCATCCTCTTCGCCCATAAGCTGCGCAAGAAACACAGCGGGGTCCTTTCCGTTGAAGGGATCATAGGCTCCGCGCACTGCCTTATCCGGAAGCTGCCCTATATAAAAGGACGAAAGCTGTTCTTTTTCTTCTTCCTTCTCCGAAGGCTTATTATTCGTGTTTTCTTCGTTATTCTCCGGCATATTGCCGTTTTCGCGCTTTTCTTCCATGCTTCGTATTATAGCATAAATCCCGCCGATAAAAAATAGCGGAGAAGCCGCAGCCTCTCCGCCAATAATTCCCTTATTTCGCCTGGCGCTCCCTTTATGCCGCGCCAAGCGAGAGCTTGTCGGCCAGCTTCTTTACCGGCGGCAGCAGCGCCACTATCACGCAAAGCGCGGCGTCAACGCCGATGGTGCTCAAATTATAAACAACAGAGTAGAGCCATGCGTTGCTCCAGCCGGCCTCGGCCGCATAGCTTGAAAAAAACACGGCGCCCGAAATGATAGAGCATATCATGCGGCCTATGCCGCCCGCCGCCGCGCCCAAGGCATATTTTTTCGGGAAAAGCGAGGCGAGGCCAAGAGCCGTGAAGGCGAGGAAATAATCCAGAATAAACTGCGCCGGATGCACTATATAAGCGCCCTGTATCACCTGCAAAACGCCGTAGGCAAATGCGGCAATGAAGCCGTAGCGCGGGCCGAAGGCGCAGGCGTAAAGGCAAAGCGGCAACATGCTGCAAAGGGTGATCGAGCCGCCCATAGGCATAGAAAAGAGCTTGACGTAGCTGAGCGCGAAGGATAAGGCGATGCTCAGCGCCGCATAGACCAGCTTGCGGATATTTGCGTTGCTGTTGTTTCTTTTTTCCATTGTGTTTGTTCCTCCGTTTGATGATAAAAAAGAAAAGTCCCCGCATAGAAACGGGGACACACAATGTTTTTTTAAGTATGTTCCGCTTCCCTACGCCGGTATTACCCGAACAGGTTCCCGGGGTGTTATCTCAGCCCTGCGGCCATCGCCGCACAGCACCCCCAGCAGGAGATTTTTCTTTTCGCCGTTATTGTATAACTAAGCCTCGCTTATGTCAAGCGGCCAAAAAAGAGGCTTTTTACGAAAAAATCCCGAAAATATGCTCAATACTCTTGCTTTTTTTAGTTAAACAATGCTATAATTCACTGTTTGTGTTAAGTAGCTTTTGTGTTTTAGGCAAAAGGCTGGAAATAGAGGTAAAACCGCATGGATATCAAACGAAACGAAAAACTGCGCAATGTTGCGATAATCGCCCACGTCGACCACGGCAAAACCACTCTCGTCGATCAGCTTTTAAGGCAGAGCGGCGTATTCAGAGCCAATGAGCAGGTGCAGGAGCGCGTTATGGACTCCGGCGATATCGAGCGCGAGCGCGGTATAACCATACTTTCAAAAAATACGGCCGTTAATTATAAGGACTGCCGCATCAATATCGTTGACACTCCGGGTCACGCGGACTTTGGCGGCGAGGTAGAGCGCATACTTCAAATGGTGGACGGCGTTCTTCTTCTCGTTGACGCCTTCGAAGGCTGTATGCCGCAGACCCGCTTCGTGCTTCGCAAGGCTCTCGAGCTTGGAAAGGTCCCCGTAGTGGTAATAAACAAGATCGATCGTCCCGGTGCGCGTCCCTACGAAGTGGTCGACGAAACTCTCGAGCTTTTCATGGAGCTTGGCGCAAGCGCGGAGCAGCTTGATTTTCCCGTTGTTTACGCAAGCGCCCGCGAGGGCAACTCGGGCATGGATATAGACAAGCTTCAGCCCAATATGGAGGCTGTGTTTGAAACGATAATCAATACCGTTCCCGCTCCCGCCTGCGATCCCGACGCGCCGCTTCAAATACTCTTTTCCTCAATAGATTACGATGATTATGTCGGCAGGATAGGCGTTGGGCGCATAGTGCGCGGCAAGGCTGTGAGAAACGGCATCGTCGCTCTCTGCGGCGGCGCTTCAAATCAGCGCCACGACGTTAAGCTTTCGCGCCTGTATCGCTTTGAGGGCTTGAAGCGCGTAGAGGTCGAGTCCGCCGAAGCGGGCGAGATCGTCGCCGTCGCAGGAGTTACCGGCCTTTCCATCGGCGAAACCGCCTGCGATATCGAGTGCATAGAGCCGCTGCCCTTCGTGCATATAGACGAGCCTACCGTCGCCATGATGTTCATGGTGAACGACAGCCCCTTTGCAGGAAGAGAGGGCAAATATGTCACCTCCCGCAATTTGAGAGACCGCCTTTTCAAAGAAGTGGAAACTAACGTCTCCATGCGCGTTGAAGAGACCGAGTCCACCGATATGTTCAAGGTGAGCGGGCGCGGCGAGCTGCATCTTTCCATACTCATTGAAACGATGCGCCGTCAGGATTATGAGTTTTCCGTTTCGCGCCCCAAG
>CAYPAH010000002.1:0-13874 GCA_964408655.1 uncultured Oscillospiraceae bacterium
CTCGTGGTCGGGAAACACGGAAGCGGTCGCAACGGAGATACAAAGGCAGACGGGCGCGGATATATTCAAGCTCGTTCCGGCAGAGCCGTACACTGACGATTACAACACCCTGTTGGATATAGCACAGGCGGAACAGCGCAATGACGCCCGGCCTGTTATCTTAGGCAGCGTAGAAAATATGGACGCCTACGATACGATCTATCTTGGCTTCCCCAACTGGTGGGGCGATATGCCGATGATCCTGTATAGCTTCCTTGATGATTACGACCTTTCAGGCAAAACCATTGCGCCCTTTTGCACCAGCGGCGGCAGTGGATTTTCCGGCACGATGAGCACGATCCGTTCCATGGAGCCTGAGGCCACGGTGCTCGAAGGTCTGCACATCGGGGGATCCTCCGCAAATGAAGCGGGTAGCGCCGTGACCGGCTGGCTAAGTGACCTTGGCTTAACAGAGTAGGAGGCATGGTATGAAGCGATCACGATTCCTCTTAATTATTCTGGTGCTGCTTTGCATCCTAAGCGCTTGCGGGCAGGCAGAACCTACCGTATTGGCAACGGTCGAACCGTCCTCAGGCGCGGGCATTATTGTTGAAAGCACGATTACGCCACAGGACACGGCTTTTATAGAAACCGATTCCCCGGAGGTGGAGAACATGATGAACATACCGGAACAATTCGTATTGATCGATGGCGGTTCTTACGAGATGGGAAGCCCGGAAACCGAGGCGTGGCGCGGCAACGATGAAGCGCAGCACAGCGTTACGGTCAGCGATTTCTATATGAGTACATACGAGCTGACGCAGGCGGAGTATGCGGAAGTCATGGGCGGCAATCCAAGCAGCTTTTCAGGGGATGATCTGCCCGTGGAAAACATCTCGTGGCTGGACGCCATCACCTTTTGCAATGCCCGCAGCGAAAAGGAAGGACGGGCTCCCGCCTATACCGTCGATGGGCAAGGCGTAAGTTGGGACAGAAGCGCCAACGGCTACCGCCTGCCCACGGAAGCGGAATGGGAATATGCCTGCCGCGCGGGTACTCTTACCCCGTTCAATACGGAAAGCTCAATCAGCCCGGAGGAATGCAACTACTATGGTCACTATCCCTATCAGATTGAGGAAAACTACTTTTCGCAGGGGAATCTGACCACGCAGCCGGGGCAGTACAGGGAAACTACCGTGCCTGTTGGCAGCTTTTCACCCAATGGCTTCGGACTCTACGACATGCACGGCAACGTGAGCGAATGGGTGTGGGACTATTACGGCCCATATGATGCCGACGCGCAAAACGACCCGGTCGGACCTGGCACGGGAACGCTCCGCGTGTACCGTGGAGGCGGCTGGAACGATTTTGCCAAGAACATGCGCTCGGCCTATCGTGCCACGATGGCGCAGAATAAAGGGAGCTTCAATATCGGACTCCGTCTTGTATTAAACGCTACGGCGGGCATAGGCAGCGTGAACGGCTCTACAACCGAAGCCGCCCACAGTGACGAGAGCGGCAATGTGCTGATTGCATATTTTAGCTGGGGTGGCAACACTAAGGGCATCGCTGAGGAAATCCGGCGGCAGACAGGTGCGGATTTGTTTGAGATCACGCTCGTCCATCCGTATTCCGATGATTATAACACCGTGCTGGATGAAGCGCAGCGCGACCAGAACGCACAGGCGCGGCCTGAGCTTGCGGGGCATGTGGAGAACATGGGCGCTTACGATACCGTGCTCATCGGCTATCCTAACTGGTGGGCGTCTATCCCCATGCCTATCGCGTCCTTCCTCGAAGAATATGATTTTGCGGGCAAGACCATTATCCCCTTTTGCAGCCACGGCGGCGGTCGGTTCGGGCAAAGCTTGACGGCTATTGCAAAGCTCGCGCCCGATGCGATCATGGGCGAAGCGTTATCCATCCATTACTCCGGTGGCTCCGGATTGTCCGGCGACATTATCGACTGGCTTGCGAAGAACGGGATCAATGTACAATAACGATAGAAAACGCTGTGTGACATACGATATCAGTGAAGAAAGGACGAAATCATGGAAACGGTTACGGCAGGACGGGATGGCGGATTGGGCGCGCTCCATAGAGAAGTTCCCCAAGGACACACTGCTTGTCAAGCCCGGCGGCAACGCCGATTGAGGCGGGACGCATGATGGCGCTCAAAGCAAAGGTGAAGATCTGTATCGATACGGGCATGACGCTTGCGCTCTTGTTTCTCATGGGCTATCAATTCTGGGGCGAGATCGCCCACGAATGGGTGGGGGCGGGGATATTCGCGCTTTTTATCGCCCACCACATTCTGAACGTAAGCTGGTATAAGGGGCTGTTCAAGGGAGGGTATACGCCTTATCGGGTGTTGCAGCTTGTGATCGACACGCTCACGCTATTCGCCATGCTCTCGCTCATGTATAGCAGCATCGTTATATCCCGCCATGTATTCGCCTTTCTGCAGATTGAGGGCGGAATGGCGCTGGCACGACGATTGCACATCCTTGGCTCTTATTGGGGCATGGTGTTAATGAGCCTGCATTTGGGGCTGCATTGGAGTATGCTCATCGGCATGGCGAGAAAACACACGAACATCACAAAGCCCTCAAAGCTTCGCGGCTGTATGCTCTTTACCGTGGGATTGCTGATCGCGGCTTATGGTGCGTATGCCTTCATCAAGAGGGGCTTTCCGACCTATCTGCTGCTGCAAAGCGAGTTCGTTTTCCTCGATTACAACGAGCTGCCCATCCTGTTTTATGTGGACTATCTGGCATTGATGGGACTGTGCATCTTCCTTGCGCACTATCTCACAAAACTGCTGCGAAGGATACCAAAGGTGAACTCGAAGGAGGTTTCCAAGTGAAAAGACTGTTGATATACATGCTTTGCCTTGCCGCTTGCGCCGGGCAGAATGCGGCAACGCCGCAACCCACGATAAACACACGGCCTTAAGCGAGAGATGCAAGCCTTCCCTTGCTGGAAGCAGCGGCAGAACTGTTCGAAGCCTCTGAGCCGCAAAGGACGCTCATTTTTGAAGATTATAACGGCACGGAGAAGATAAGCTGCCTCGAGGCGGCGTTGCCAACCGAGGCCAAGCTAATCAAATAGAGACTCGCTTAAAACGAGTCTCTATTTTTAGGAAAAAGCTTATTTGCTTTCCAGAATGTATTGATTCAGCAGCGATTCAAGGTATTCCTGACGGCCTGAGCTGTTCTTTTCCGCTCCATGCCTTACAGCGTAAGCCTCAAGCTCTTTAAAACCTACGCGGCCTTCTACGATATCTTTGCCGATACCTTCGCTATAGCTCTTATAACGATCACGTTTGAAGCTTTCAAATACATCATCTTCGATCAGCTTGGCTGCCACGATAAGCCCCTTGGCAAAACTGTCCATTCCAGCGATATAGGCCAGAAACAGATCATCTTCCTGGAACGAGCCTCTGCGTATCTTGGCGTCAAAGTTCAAGCCCCCGCTGCTAAAGCCGCCGGCAAGGAGAATCTCATACATTGCCAGTGTAGTGTCATAAACGTTGGTGGGGAACTGATCGGTGTCCCAACCAAGCATGGGATCGCCCATATTGGCGTCAACGCTGCAAAATACATTGTTATTGCGGGCTGTGTTCAGCTCATGCTGGAAGGTATGGGTAGCAAGAGTGGCATGGTTTGCTTCGATATTCATTTTGAAATGATCTATCAGGTCGTATTTGCGCAAAAAGCTCAGCACCGTTGCCGTGTCGAAATCATATTGATGTTTAGTGGGCTCTTTAGGCTTGGGCTCTATAAGGAACTGGCCGGTAAAGCCGATCTCTTTTGCGTAATCAACGGCCATATGCATAAGACGAGCCATGTTATCAAGCTCAAGCGCAGTGTCTGTGTTGAGCAGAGTCTCATAACCCTCGCGTCCACCCCAGAACACATAGTTTTCACCGCCGAGTTCTTTAGTGACTTCAATGGCTTTTTTTATTTGTGCGGCCGTATAAGCAAAAACGCTGGCGTTGCATGATGTAGATGCGCCATGAACGAACTTATCATCGCCAAAGCAGTTCGATGTGCCCCAAAGGCACTTTATTCCGGTGCGCTGCATCTCTTTTTTTACTACCGCTACGACCTCATCCAGAATAGCATTAGTCTCGAGAAGATCTTTTCCGCGAGGAGCGAGATCGCAATCGTGAAAGCAGAAATAAGCGATCTGCATTTTGTCCATGAATTCGAAGGCCGCATGTACGCGCTCCTTTGCGCGCTCCTTTGCGCGCTCCACATCGTTATTGGTTTCATCCCAGGGGCGAAATACCGTGACGCCGCCAAAGGGATCTACACCGCGATAGGTAAAGGTATGCCACCAGCTCATTGCAAAGCGAAGCTGCTCTTTCATCGTCTTGCCGTTTATTAGCCTGTTCGGGTCATAATACTTGAACGCAAAAGGATTTTTGCTTTTTGCGCCATCAAATTGAACCTTTTCCACAAATTCGAAATAAGCCATTTTTTGTTTCTCCTTTAAATATTTTTGCTTTGAATAGTTCTATCTTTTGATATGATACTGATAGGCAGAACTATTTTCTGTATAATCATTGACATAAGTATAGCAAAAGAATAAAATAAAAACAAGTTAGAAAACAGTGTTTACAAACATAATTTACATTTAATTTATTCTGCTTGTGCTTTCGAAAGGAGAACTGTTTTGTATTATATTGGTGTTGATCTTGGAACCTCCGCTGTTAAGCTTTTGCTTATGGATAAGTATGGAAAAATCAAAAAGATCGTCAGCCGCGAATATCCGATAAGCTTCCCCAAGCCCGCATGGTCAGAGCAGGCACCTTCTGACTGGCTTTGCGCGACAAAACAGGGGATAATAGAATTAATAAAAGATGTAAGCAAAGATGAAATAGCCGGCATTGGCATTGGTGGTCAGATGCACGGCCTGGTTGTGCTTGATGAAAATGACGAGCTTATTCGTCCGGCGATTTTATGGAACGATGGAAGAACCGTTAAAGAAACAGATTATTTAAACAATGAGATTGGAAAAGCTACGCTTTCGCAACGCACGGCAAATATTGCTTTTGCCGGATTTACAGCCCCCAAACTTCTCTGGATGCGCAATAACGAGCCCGAAAATTTTGCCAGAATAAACAAGATCATGCTTCCAAAGGACTATATAGTTTATATGCTCTCAGGAATTCATGCCACGGACGCATCGGATGCTTCCGGTATGCTGCTTTATGATGTTGAGCACCGTTGCTGGTCGAAAGAGATGCTCTCGGTATGTGGCATTGCGGAAGCTCAGATGCCAAGGGTATACGAAAGCTATGAGCCTGTAGGGGTGATAAAGCCTGATATGGCGGAGGAGCTTGGACTTTCAAAAACTGTTATTTTAGCGGCAGGCGCGGGGGATAACGCCGCGGCAGCCGTGGGGACTGCGACTGTTGGCGACGGGCAATGCAATATTTCGTTGGGAACCTCCGGAACGATATTTATTTCCAGTAAAAAATTCCTTGTTGATCCAAACAATTCGCTTCATGCCTTCGCCCATGCGGACGGACGTTATCATTTGATGGGCTGTATGCTTTCCGCGGCATCATGCAACAAATGGTGGATGGAAAGTATAATGAAAACTGATGCGTATGCACAAGAACAGTCACATATCACAGACGCCATGCTTGGCAACAACCATGTTTATTTTCTTCCCTATCTTATGGGGGAGAGATCCCCACATAATGATCCCTTGGCAAGAGCCGCTTTTGTTGGAATGACTATGGACAGCTCACGCGAGGATATGACGCTGGCCGTGTTTGAAGGCGTAGCATTTGCGATTCGCGATTCCTTTGAGATAGCGCGCTCGATGGGAATACCGATAAAGCGCAGCAAGATATGCGGCGGCGGTGCAAAAAGTCCGCTATGGAAAAAAATCATAGCGAATGTTCTGAATATAGAGATCGACGAGATCGAATCCGAAGAAGGACCGGGCTTTGGAGGGGCAATGCTTGCGGCAGTAGCCTGTGGAGCCTATTCGAGCGTTGATGATATAGCAGCTCAACTCGTTCATGTGAAAAATACGATTTATCCCGATAAGGAAATAGCGGCAAGGTATGACGAAAAATATAAAAAATTTAAAGAGATATATCCGGCGCTAAAGGGAGTGTTTCAAAGTATAGATCAATAAGATCATAGGTATAAAAATAGACGAACGATTTTAAAGCTGCGATTAAAAGAAGCTTCCCGCCTAATACGGGAAGCTTCTTAAGATATGATATTGCTTGTTATTCTATCTCTCCGGAATAAAGATCGGGATCAGAAAAATACATATCAGATAGTGTTGCGGCAGCTCCACTGGCGTCTAGCTCAAACAACGAGCGGGAGTCATATATGGTTTCAAATGCACCGTTTGCGGGGAAATAGCGGAAATGAAGCATTTCTTCTTTTAACATGGCGTCAAAATGCGTATCCGCATGTGAATAGTCACCCTGAAAAATAACGACGTCAGGATTAAAAACAAGGGAAATATTTCTAAGAGCCAAGGCAAATGTTCTTGCAAGCTCTGCGCTGATGGCGCGGGCATAATTGTCGTTTGCCGATGAAGCCTCAAATATAGCGCTTAACGTTAATTCTTCCGCAGAAAGACGGGAAAGCATTGATCCGGATGGCGGCGGATTTTCGCTAAAACGGCGGCGAATACGCCGAATATCGATCAGCCTTTCAAAACAGCCGCGATTTCCACAGCCGCATATTTCGGAATCATGCAGATCAAGAGTCATGTGTCCGATCTCGCCGATGAGAGAATCCTTACCGTTCAAAATGTGGCCGTTTTCTATTAAACAGGCGGATAAGCCCCATGTTGTAAATAGCACTAACACACGCTTATCAAGTAGTGAAGGATTCAGAAGCGCGGAGCGACCGGTCATTTTGCCGGCATTTTCAATAAAAAACACAGTTTCAGGGGCAAATATTCGCGAAAGATAATCACAGACGGGTATATCAGCGCCCCAACTTGGATTTAGCGAGCTGTATTTCAGACGCTTCGCCTTATAATCGATAGTGCCTGCGCTAGAAAGTCCCAAGCCGAATATCGATTCTTTTTTAATGTTGTTTTTAAGCAGATAATCATTTACCTTGGATTCAAGGGTCGCAAAAACTTCTTCAATGCTATCAGATAAGGTCATGGGTATTTCCAAATGGCTTATTTGATTGCAGATCAAATCATACAGCGTAAAGTTTAAATTGCCGGGCCATAGAGTTATGCTCAAAAGATATTTATCGTTGCTAAGCTTAAAACAAGCGGGTTTTTTTCCGCCGAGATCGGTAGAATTACCCTTGCCGGAACTGACAAGCACATTTTTTGCACAAAAAAACTGAATAGCCCGCATAACGGTCAGCTTACTTATGCCTGTGGTTGAAGAAATTTCTGCCGCAGTGTGCTCGTTTTCATCACGAAAAGCCTTTAGTATTCTTACACGATTTTGAATTTTTAAATCTGACGGTATTGCGGCGCTTGAAACGGAGGGCGTCGCAGCAGGCGAAACGCTGTTCATATATATCAATTCTCCAATGTTATAAAAGTAAGTTTAGAAACTTTATAATATAACACTATCATTTTTTCATTACTCAGTCAAGTAAAAGAAATAAACGGCAAAGTATATAACTATGCTTCGTCGGGAAGAAGAACCTCCTTTGCGCAGGCGATGAAGCGTTTCATTGCGGGCGAAAGCTCTTTCATAGAGCGCACGGCTATTCCAAGACTTCTGCTTATGGGTGGATCGATCGGGCGTACGGCTACGCATGAATCATGTCCTTTTAGGATCAAGCCCGGCATTACGCATACGCCAAGACCATGCTCCACCATGCCGATAACAGCATATTCATAGTTGGAGGAAAACATAAAATGTATATCCTTCATTCTTTTTATGACTTTGCCTTCGTCTCTATCCATGCCGCCCTCTGTTTTATACATAATAAACGGCTCTTTTGCCAGAAGGGATAGAGGAACAACGTCGAGCTTGGCCAGAGGATGATCCTTTGGAAGCACCGCGTAAAAGGGATCCTGCATGATCTCAAAACCTTCAAGATTCCTGTCGTGAAAGAGACTGAACATACATAGGTCGACCCGACCCTCGCCAAGCCATATCTCAAGCTGCATCGTGCTTCCTTCAAGAGTTTCAACGTGTATATTAGGATATCTTGACTGAAAACGGGACAGTACTTTCGGCATCCAGTGAGTTGAGATGCTCGAGAAGCTGCCTATGCGAAGATTACCGGTCTCAAAGCCGCAGATTAGCGCGCATTCCTGCTTGAGACGATCCTCCATATTGCAGATATTGCGCAAGATAGGCAGAATACGCTCACCCTCCGGACTTAAAGAAACTCCTTTGTTTGTGCGTATCAGCAGAGGAAAGCCGATGTCGTTTTCCAATGTGTTCATCATATGTGTAATGCCGGATTGAGTGTATCCAAGCTTTTCAGCCGCGCGTGTCAGATTGCCGCAATCCGCAACGCAAAGGAAAACCTCATATTTTCTGGTGTCCATTTTTTCTCCGCCTATATTTATTCTTCTTTCATCATATAGTGTGCGGCTATTAAATGCAACAAAAAAGCCGACCGCTTTTGACACGGACGGCTCTGGAAAGTTGCATTTTATTGATAGTTTTCCATGTTATGAAGAAGCTTTGCATATGCGTCGTCCCATTGCCGGGTATGGCGGGGGAGGTATTCTTCAACGGGGAAGGAGTTTCTGACTACCTCGCGAAGCTCTTCAATGCCCGAAAGTTCGTCTAAAGCTACGGCCTGCATTAGAAGATTTCCTATTGCGGCGCCTTCTTCTGGACCGGTGACAACAGGAATTCCGGTAGAGTCTGCGGCAAGCTGATTGAGCATCTTGTTTTTGCAGCCGCCGCCAACGATATTGAGAGTGTCTATCGGCGCGCCTTTTATTTCCGAAAGACGCTCAAGCGCCCAACGGTATTTCAGCGCGAGACTTTCATAAATGCAGCGCGCGACCTCGCCGATGCTTTCGGGAACGGGCTGATTGGTCATGCGGCAATAATCCTGAATGCGCCCCTGCATATCGCCAACGCCGAAGAATGAACCATAATCGGGATCGATGATGGAACGAAGAGGAGCCGCCTCTTTCGCTTTTGCAACGATGCCGTCCCAATCGGTGTGATAACCGGCTTTTGCCCAGTCACGCCGACATTCTTGAATAAGCCAAAGTCCCATTATGTTTTTCAGAGGCCTGAAGCCGCCCTGAACAGTGCCTTCATTTGAGAAGTTCGAATTAAAAACATTTTCAGACAAAATAGGCTTATCAGTTTCAACTCCGAAAAGCGACCATGTTCCGGAGGAGCAGAACGCGAAGGAACCTCTGCCGGGAATGGCGCACACTGCGGAGGCGGTGTCATGCGAGCCGATAGCCGCAAAGGGAACAGGCCCTATTCCGGCTTCCTGTTGAACAGAGAGGCTGAGAGCGCCGCGCAAGGTTCCAGAAGGCTGAATTGAACGGAAAATATGGCGGGGAAGACCAAGCATATCGATCATTTCATAATCCCAGTCCTGCTTTGTAGGCGAATAGAGCTGAGTAGTTGTAGCATTGGTATATTCGCAGGCCTTTTCTCCCGTTAGCATATAAGCAAGAAGGTCGGGGATCATCAGCATGGAGTCGGCTTTGGAAAGCGCTTCGTCGCCCTCCGCTTTTCTTCTGCAAAGCTGATATACCGTGTTGAAATTAAGCGCGGCAATACCAGTGCGCATAAACATATCATGTTTGGAAATGACGCTCCATACGCGCTCCATATCTTCGTCTACCCCATTGCGATAACAACGTGGGTCGCCGATAAGCTTACCTGAAGCATCTAAGAGGCCATAATCCACGCCCCAACTATCGATCCCGAAAGAGGCAAGAGGAGCTTCGGCTTTTTCCTGATATTTGCGAAAAGTCTCCTTGAGCTCTCCAAAGAGCATATTTATATCCCAATATAGAAGATCATCGCGCTTCACATAGCAGTTTTCAAAGCGATGGAGCTCTTCCATTTTGATGCTTTTGCCATCAAAACGGCCAAGTATTCCGCGTCCGTTGGAAGCGCCGAGATCGAATGCGAGCAGATTGATTTTTTTCATTGAGGCCTCCTCTGCTTCAAGCCTTGCCGGCCAAGGATTTGCGGTATTTTTCACTTTCCCAGTTTGCGATGAAAGCCTTGGCGGCGTCGCCCATGGTAGAAAGGTCATAACCGTTTGCGCTGATGTTTTTACAAATGAAGAGAACAGCGCAGAGGGTCTCTTCAATGACCCTGGCTTTTTTCTCGCTCATGCGGTAAATGATCTTGCCGCTTTCGGGCTGCAAGGTGCAGCAGTCGGGCTCGGGTTCTCCTCCCTCAGAAAGGGTTCCGGTAAGAAAAACGAGCTGATCGGGATAAAGCGGCTGCTCAAGCAGAAACTTTGTGCTGTACTTGCCGGATCGCAAAAGCTCGATAAGATACGGAGTGTCTGAAATAAAGGTATCGTTGCCATTATCGGCTATTTTGGGACTTACAAAACTTTTGCTGCTTAAACCAAATGCGGCCGCAAGGCGGGCATTGGCGTCGGCATGGACTATTATTGCGGTCGCGGCTGTATCTGCGCAGGCGATTATGCCGTGATTCTGCATGATTATTACAGCGGGAGCTTTACCGGTCTTTTCACGCACGGAAGTGATCTCATCCTTTATTGTAAAGGTCAAACACGCGCCGGGATCGGTATACGGTACAAAGCCATAGCTGTATTCAGCGCCCGCAAAAGCTTTTTCAGCGATCTCACGGCCTTGCGATGCGCAGGCGGCAAGATTCGCATAAACGCTGTGACTGTGAATAACATAGTCAGGCAGAAGTGAATGGAAGCCCGCCTCAACGGAAGGGCGAAGGAGCGGTATACCATCGATCTCGCATATGGTTTCTTTTACTTTGGCCGCGCCTGCTTTTTCTACGTCTTCGAAATCGGAGGGCGTATGCTCGTTATAAAATTCAAGAATATCTTTATAATTTAGAACCGCGTAGGCGGCGTTGGTTTCAATATCAGAAAGGCAAAAGCCGGAGGCTTTGATTGCCATAAGTCCATCGGGAAGCTTAACGGAGGTATTTCCGCCGCCGCCCTGCACATAGTCCACTCTTTTGCCCACGGCGTGAGACATATCGCGAAATGCGGCGAGCGCATCTTTGTTTTCAGTAAGAAAGTCTTTCATAAATTCCCCTCTGTTGCAGCAAAATTCATATGAAACATGATTTGTGGCCGGATTTTTAGAAAAGGGCGGGCTTGAGCCCGCCCTTTATTTCGTCGAATGGCAGATTATTAATATACGGTCTTCCAGTCTTCGATGTTCTCAGCGTTGAATTCGAACGGAGGCCCAATGATGATCTCGGTGCCGCCGCTGCCTTCGGTGACTTCATAGGTGGTGCCGTTAGCTGCGGTGAAGGTCTCACCGATAGCGCCGGTCAGGCTGCCGTTAGCCATCTCGAGAAGAGCATAGCCGGCTACTCTGCCAACATCGATGGGGTTCCAGAGGAACATATAGGGGCAAGCGACGTCGCCAGCGCCCATGAACTCAGCCATCTCGGAGGGGAGACCAAGACCGGTCACGATGACCTTGCCCTGGAGACCTTCATCACTGATGACCTTGGAAGCGGCTGCGATACCAACGGTGGTGGGAGCGCAGATGAGCTTCAGGTTGGGGTAGTTGGTGAGCAGAGCCTGAGTCTGGTCGACAGAGGTCTGATAAACGTCATCGCCATAAGCGACTTCAACGAGGTTCAGCTTGGAATACTTAGCGTCGGTCATGATCTCTTTCTGAGCGTCGATCCAAGCATTCTGGTTGGTAGCGGTAGAGGTAGCGGAAAGGATAGCCCAATCGCCTTCGCCGCCGGTAAGATCCAGAACGGCGTCAGCCAGAGCCTGTGCAACCTGCGTAATACCGGCCTGGTTGATATGGGTCATACGGCTTGCGGCATTAACGGAAGAGTCAAGGGACACGACCTTGATGCCAGCGTCCATAGCGGCTTTAAGAGCGGTCTCGAGCTGGTTCTCATCGTTAGCGGCGACGGCGATGCCGGTGACGCCCTGAGCGACGAGCTCGTTGATAAGAGTTACCTGAGCTTCGGCAGTGATCTCAGCGGGATGCTTAACGATGCACGTTGCGCCGGCGGCTTCAATAACCTCTTGGAAACCGGAAGCTTCTCTCTCGTTGTAGGGGTTACCGGCAGACTTGGTGATGATCGCGAAAGTCTGATCGGCAACGCCGGCAGCAGCGGGTTCGGCTGCGGGCTCTGCGGCGGGTTCGGCAGCGGGTTCGGCAGCGGGTTCGGCAGCGGGAGCGGCAGGCTCGGCCGCGGGGGCAGCAGGAGCTGCGGGAGCGGCAGCGGGCGCAGCACAAGCTACGGCCGAAACAACCATCATCATGCAAAGAACGAATACGATGATTTTTTTCATGTGTTTGTCTTCCTCCATTTAGAATGTTTTTTATATGAACACTTTCGTGTGCATATCAGTTGATTGAGCCTGTTGCGGACGCATCTTTTTTCTTGTTGAAAAAGCGTCCGAGCTCGAGATTAGGCAGCATGACCACAATAATGAGGATGGCGCCGATAATCATAAGGATAGTCTGAGAATTCACGTTTATCAGTCCAAGTCCGTATTTAAGCAGTCCTATGGTGAATATCGCTATTACGGTGCCGGGGAAGTTGCCTTTGCCTCCGGCGGTCGATATGCCGCCAAGAACGACCATTGAAATGGCTTCAAGCTCATATCCTGTTGCAATGTCGCTTCTTACCGTGCCCATCCATGAGGAATAGAAGATAGCGGAAACGCCGCAGATGAAGCCGATAAGAACGAAGCAGATCAGACGGATACGCTGTACGGGAATGCCTGAATATTCGCACGCGACACGGTTCGAACCGATAGCGTAGAGGTAACGCCCGAAGGTGGTCTTATGCAATACGAATCCGAAAACCACCGCAAGCAGTATAAACAGGATGAACACATAGGGAACGGAGCCTATCCTCGCATAATAAAGGTTGTAGAACCACTGGCAGTTATGGAATCCGCCCGTGCTTTGGCTGCCAAGGATCATTTCAGCGATACCGCGGTATAGCGTCATCGTTCCGAGAGTTACGATCATGGGCGCCAACTCGGGAAAGCTTGTAAGGATTATGCCGTTAAGCAGCCCGCATAGTATGCCGCATCCGAGAGCCAGCAGTATCGCGACACCCATCGGAAGGCCGGAGTTATAGCTTACGCCGAGGATCGTGGCCGAGAGGGCGACCGTTGAACCGACTGAAAGATCGATATCGCCCATCATAAGGATATAAGCCATCGGGAATGCTATAAAGCCTTTTACAAGGAAGGTGCTTATAGCTGTGAAAAGGTTATCTGCATTCAGATATTTCGAGGAAATGGAAGCGTTCATGATATTCACTATCAGGAACAGCACTATCAAAAGGAACTCCCATCTCAAGAAGAAAGATTTTACGGATTTTTCTTTTACAGCGCTTATTGTGCGCCCTGATTTCGTAGCCATATGTTAAATCTCTCTTTCTTTCAGGATATTCTTTTGCATCATCCGTTGAGTAAGCACATTGATGATGATGGCAATAAGAATGATAAGACCCTTTATGGCCGATTGCCAGAATTGGGAAACGCCGACCATGGGCAGCGCCTTACAGATAACGGCCATAGTAAGCGCGCCAAGGAATACGCCCACAACCGAACCTTGACCGCCGTTCAAGCTTACGCCGCCGATAACGCAGGCGGCTATTACGTCCATTTCCATGCCCATGCCCATGTCGCTTTGAGCGGAAGCATAGAGCGCTGTGTACATCGCTCCTACGATTCCAGCAAAACAGCCTGCTATGGTAGCAGGGTTATAACCCCTTTGTTTAAAATAGC
>CAYPAH010000002.1:13884-35637 GCA_964408655.1 uncultured Oscillospiraceae bacterium
AACGATGAACTTGATGCGATTGATGTTGATGCCGCTGACGGCAGCCGCTTCGGGATTAGAGCCGACGGCGTAGATCCTGCGGCCAAAGCGCGTCCACTTCATTATGATGAAAAAGACGATATAACAGATCAGCGCTATAAAAACCAGATTGTTTATCAGCCCGAAGGAAAGCGTGTTGGTCTGCGCAAATTTTTTAAAGGTTGACTGGAACTGGTAAGCGGAGACCCATCGGCTGTCGGAAACGATATATGTCGCGCCACGGTAGATATTCGTCATGCCAAGGGTGGCTATGATCGGAAGAACCCTGCCTTTTGTTATGATAAGGCCGACCAGCATTCCGCAGCACGCGCCGATAGTCATGCTGACCAGGAACATCACCAGCGTTGAGGTATATACGCCGTCTCTCATAAGAAGAGAAGCGCACATTCCGGAAAAAGCCAGCGTAGAAGAAACTGAAATATCTATGCCGCCGATAAGCAGTACGCTCATCATTCCAAGAGCGAGCGTGATAGTCGTAGAGTAGTTCTTAAGCATATCGCTAATCGTTTTCGCTGTGAGGAAGGAGCTGTTTCTAAATTGAACGAAGCAGCAGAGTATGGCGAGAACGATGAACAAGCTCAGCTCACGCGAGCCTTTTAGTTTTTTGAGGAAATCCTTCCAATTCGTGCTTGTCTGCATTTTCTTTCCTCCTTATTCCTCAGCGGCGCTGCCGTGAGTCTTGGCCATGGCAAGCTCAAGAATAAGTTCCTGAGTTGCTTCGCTGCGGTTAAGCTCACCGGTAAGGCGACCATCGCACATAACATAGATTCTATCGCACATGCCGAGGATCTCAGGCATTTCGGAAGATATCATGAGTATTGCCAAGCCTTTTTTGGCAAGCTCACCCATAATTTCGTAAATGGCGGCTTTTGCGCCGACGTCAACGCCCTTTGTGGGTTCGTCAACGATAAGCAGCTTCAAATCGCTGCCAAGAGCCTTGGCGACGACGACCTTTTGCTGGTTGCCGCCGGACATGGAGCTGGCCTTATCAAACACCGACAAGGCCTTAACGTCCACCTGCTCCGCGAGCTCTTTTGCGGCTTCGTTTTCAACTGCGTCATTGGTGATATTGTGCTTGGTGTATTTGCGCATCTCGGGCAGGGTGATGTTTCTGCCGATGCCCCAGTCGAGTATCAAGCCTTGATTCTGACGATCCTCAGTCAAAAGACCGATACCATAATTCATCGCATCCTGAGAACGGCTTATATGGACTTCTTTTCCTTCAAGGAAAACCTTGCCTGAGGTATACTTTTCGATGCCGTAGATAGTTTGTATCACCTCGGTGCGGCCTGCGCCGACAAGTCCTGTCAAGCCGATTATCTCACCGGCATGAATGTTAAAGCTGACATCCCTGAAATATCCGGTACGGCTGAGCTTTTCCACGCTGAGAACTTCTTCTCCGATTTCTACCTCGGGTTTGGGGAAGAGGTCTTTGATTTCGCGGCCGACCATCGCTTTGATAAGGTCGGGAGGGGTTATCTCATTGACATTATAGGTGCCGATATAGTGCGCGTCGCGAAATACCGTAACGCGGGAGGCCAGACGATACATATCTTCAAGTCTGTGGGATATGAAGATGATTGACTTTCCATTGTCGCGCAGTTTTTCGGCAATGTGGTACAGCTCTTCTGATTCGCTTTTGGTAAGGGCAGCGGTAGGTTCATCCATGATGATTATTCTTGCATTCATGGAAAGAGCCTTTGCAATCTCTACCATTTGCTGCTGCGCTACGCTCAGCGAACTCATAAGCGCGGTAGGGGAGAACTCTGCGTTAAGCTGCTTGAGCAGGTCTGCGGCTTTTTTATTCATCTGTTTCCACTGAATAAAGCCGCGCTTAACATCTTCATGTCCCATGAAGATGTTCTCCGTAACTGAAAGATGCGGATAGCTGGTTACATGCTGATATATCGCGGCAATACCAAGCCTTTGGGCGTCGAGAGGGGACTTGAACACAACAGGATTCCCGTCAAGGATTATCTTGCCCTCGTCAGCCTTATGAACGCCGGTGATGACCTTGATAAAGGTCGATTTTCCCGCGCCGTTTTCACCCATGAGCGCGTGTATCTCACCGGGTTTAAGCGTAAAGTGCACATTATCGAGCGCTTTTACGCCGGGAAAAGACTTTGATATGCCGGAAAGCTCCAGCAGATACTCGGACATACTGATTCCTCCTAATTCGATCTCATTTACGCGCGGAGAGCACGTTTGACTCGTATTCTTTTACGGATCTGAGCCATTCCTGATCGGAAGGGACATTTTCACGCATACAATAATAATCCCACACCGCGCCTAAGGGCAGCGTTTTCTTCGCTTCATAAAGGGCAAAGCGGGTAGTCAGATCTCCCGAGGCTTCGGCTTCGCGCATCGCTTTTATTGGCGCAAGAGCGGAGTTGAGCAGAGCTTTTCTGCTGTTGCGCACTCCTATTGCCCAACAGGCTATGCGGTTGATCGAAGCGTCAAAGAAGTCAAGGCCGATGGCAACGCGATTATCGTAATTATTCCATACTATTTCATCCATGATGTGTTGCAGCTCGTCATCAAGAGCAACAACATGATCGCTGTCCCAACGGACGCCGCGGCTGACATGAAGAAGAATATTATCGAGGAAGGAGAGCACGGCGCTTATTTTAGCGCTTATGAACTCCGTGGGGTGGAAATGTCCGGAATCAAGACAATATAGAAGCCCGCGGGACTGTGCATAAAGCAGGGCAAATTCATGGCTCGCAACGGTATAGCTTTCAACGCCCATGCCGAAGAGCTTGCTTTCTACGCAGCAGGGAACAAGCTTTTTATCGATATCTTCCGCAAAGATCTCATCAAGAGAGGCGATCATAATATCGCGCAGCACCTTTGTATCTACACAGGTGTCTTTATAGCCGTCGGGCATCCAGTAATTGACGACGCAGGGCTTATTCAGCTCCTTGGCAAAGGAAAGAGCGATCTCGCGGCAACGCTTGCCGTGCTCTATCCAGAATCTTCTGACCGATGCGTCTCTGCTGGCAAGCGAAAAATCGCCGTCCATCATGGGATGTGAAAAATAAGTGGGGTTAAAATCCATGCCGATCTTATTTTCCTTTGCCCAATCGAGCCACTCGCGGAATTCGTCTATAGTGTAAGCGTCACGGTCGATATTTTTGCCGTGTTTTTCAGCATAACAGGCATGTAGGTTGAGCTTGGTCTCGCCGGGGATAAGCGTGCGAGCCAGGTCGATATCAGCGCGAAGCTCTTCGGGAGTGCGGGCACGGCCGGGATAGTTGCCGGTGGTGGCAATGCCTCCGGTAAGAGAACCAACGCCGTCAAAACCGATAACATCGTCGCCCTGCCAGCAGTTCATCGAAACAGGTATACTGCCGGCTCGCGCCATTGCCGCTTCAACGTCGACTCCATAGGCGGCATATTGCGCCTTGGCATACTCAAAACCTTTTAATACTTCAGATTCTTTCATAACTACCTCTCTTATTTATGGAAAAAAACTTGTTTAAGCTGTACGGAAGTGCCTGTTTCGGGATCGAAGTCCATTATCATTACATCCTTCATGTATTCGTTCCACTTATCGACAACGGGACTTTCCGCCTGCACCCTGGCAGCATAAGCAATGCTTTCGCACTCATAATAACCAAAGAGGGAGTCGCCCGTATTCCATATCGTGTAGTTGTGAACGCCTGCGTCGTTGAGTACCTGCGTCATCTCCGGCCATATCTCATCGTGACGGCGCTTATATTCTTCTAACTTTCCGGGGAGGACTGTGGCTTTCCATGCAAAACGCTCCATAATATCTCCTTATGTTTCACAGAATCTTGGTATCTGTGTAAAAATACAGATTGTAGAATCTTGACTATAAATACAATAAACTTTACCTACGCATCCAAGAATTAACCTTAAATAAAGTGCTTATAAAGCAATGGTTTCAAATTTGTTGAAATCTGTATGTTTTATAGTATTATATAATAAAAATGTAATTGAATCATCAATAAATCTTGTTTTGTTATAATACTTTCTTGACAAGGAGCAGAAAATGTCGCAGATGCAAGTACAACTGACCTATGAGCTGGATCTAGATCCAGAATCCGTATGGCTGACGGTGACGCCGAATCAGATAGTTAGAGGCGCGGTGCCCTATGTGCAGGAATTAGGGGACTTTTACTCACATGAAAAATACTTTACCGACAGAAAAGGCTTATCCTCTTATTTGATAAAATGTACTCTTTCCGGCGAAGGAATATTGGAATACGAGGGGCAGACGCACACGCTTCAGCCCGGGCAGATATTCTGGATCGATTGCCAAAAAAAGCAACATTATTATACTTCGCCCCGCACGAAGGACTGGCGTATATTATGGGTGCATATGTATGGCGGCGCTTGCAGCCAATATTATAATTTATTTATGATGCAAAACTCGGGAAACTGCGTGGCAACGCTGCCGCCCTCAAACGGAGTCACCGCGGCGCTGCATTCGCTTATAAAGATCTATGAAAGCGGCGAGAGCAGTTTGATATCTGATGTAAGAGCTTCGGGAATACTTACCTCGATAATGGTGGAATGCATTGCGGCGGCTTCCCCGGATAATCAGGAGATAGTCGGTATGCCGGACTGCGTAAGGGACGCGCGCGCATATCTGATACAGAATTACAACAGCAGGATAACTCTTGACGACCTTGCTATACGTTATTCGATAAACAAATATTATTTTCAAAAATTGTTCAAACGCTATACCGGCTTTACTCCAAATGAATATCTTATTTCATCAAGGCTCACACACGCCAAGGAGTATCTGCGCACCACGAATCTGCCTATAAGTGAGATAGCTTGCGAGGTCGGCATAGAAAACGCAAGCCATTTCATCAATCTTTTTAAACAGCACGAGGGGATAACTCCCAATGTTTATAGAAGGAACTGGTATAGAAAATAAATCTGCTTGACATTTAGCTATGCTCGATATAGAATAATCAACGTTGAGGATGTGAGGTGGAAGAAATGACGGAATTACTGGTTCTCGGGCTTTTGAAAGAGCGGCCATTAAGCGGATATGACATACAGACAATGCTGCAAAGCTCTAACGCCGAAACATGGGGAGGAGTGCTGGCAGGCTCGATCTATCACGCGCTGAACAAGCTTGAAAAAAACCGGTTTGTCGAGATCGACTCGATTGAACAGACGGGACACAGGCAAAAGGCCGTCTATAGGATAAACGAGGCCGGAAAGCTTCGCCTGCAAAGACTGATTTCCACTTCGCTCTGCACAGTATCTGTTTCTTATCCAACAATGCTTTATTCCGCCTTGAACTTCACAAAGGAGCTTAGTGCGGAAGAATGCATCGCGGCTTTATTGCAGCAAAAGAAAGAAATAGAGAAAAAAGTAGAAGAGCTTATGAAGGGCAAAGCCGAAAAAGCGGAATATTTTGATGATAAGCTTTCACCGATAAGCGAATTGGTATTTGAGGACATGCTTTCTGCAATGAAGCGGCAGATTGAGTTTATTGACGCCGCTGTAAAGATCATAAAAGAATAAGTTCTCCCTTTTTTAAGGGAGAAAAAAATCCACAAATAATCAACATTGAATAAACAATATAAACGGAGGCTGTAATTATGCTCAATATGGATCTGATGGTCATTGAAAGCGCAACGCTTTCATATAAGGTGCTTGGTGATGATAAGATCGATCTGGTCATAGAGATGGGATTAGGCGCGAGCGCGGGGGAGTGGCTGCATATTGCGGAAGCTCTTTCGAAAACACATACTGTTTTGCTTTATGAAAGAGCCGGATATGGCAGCAGTGGAAGATCTAAACTTGAAAGGACGCCTGAAAATATAGCATTTGAGCTGCACGAGCTTTTATCTAAACTTCCGCATGAAGAGAAGATCACCATTTTGGCGCATTCACAGGGGGGATTATATGCACAGCAGTTTGCAAGATGTTATACGCAAAGCGTGAAGCGCCTTGTTTTGCTTGATCCGCTTTCGGCAAATGATATGGATTTTAAAAAGCATCTCAGTAAAAAGGAATACAAGGGCGGCGGAGTGGATAAGTCGGGGAATTTTCGTCTTCCTTTGATTTTAGCGCGTCTTCATATGGGAGGGCTTATTAAGAAAGCGATGCAAAGCGCGCCGCCGTTTTATTATTATGATAAGTTTGGCGTTGACGAAAAAGAATACATTTTAAACGCCTTTACAAGACCGCTTTTTTATGAAACGGCAATACAGGAATATAAGCTGGCGCACGAGGATGAGCATATTGCCGGATTAAAAGAAAAAGAGAATTTTCCGCAGATCCCGCTATATCTTATAACGCATAGTTCGGAAAAGGCGGTAAGCGAGATAATGAGCTTTGGCAGGCTAAGCGAGAGCGAGGCTGAAAAGGTTGAAGAAATATGGCAAAAGCTTATGAAGGAATATCTTTCATTTAGCGATAAGTCCTGCTATGCTCAGGCAAATAACAGCAGCCATTATATTCACTTGACCGATAGCGACATGCTGCGTGAAGCGGTGGAGAAGAACATATAAAAAGAAAACGCCCCTTTTGCTATGCTTCCGTTTGGATTCATTTCAAAAGGGGCTTTGATATAACTTAAGTTTAAACTTAGAAGTCGATCTTGCTCTGGATATAGTCTACCAGTCCTGAAATAGGAAGGCGTATCTGATCCATAGTGTCGCGATCGCGAACGGTCACGGTTTCATCCTCAAGCGTGTCAAAATCAACGGTGATGCAAAGCGGAGTGCCTATTTCATCCTCGCGGCGATAACGCTTGCCGATCTGTCCTGCTTCATCATAATCTATCATAAAGCGCTTGCTGAGCATTTCATATACTTCGCGTGCCTTATCGCCAAGCTTGTTTTTCTGTAGGGGCAGAACAGCGGCCTTATAAGGCGCGAGTGCGGGATGCAGATGCAGAATATTGCGAACATCGCCGTTCTCCAAGGTCTCTTCATCATATGCGTCACAGAGGAAAGCAAGCGCGACCCGGTCGGCGCCGAGAGAGGGCTCTACGCAATAAGGAATAAAGCGCTCGTTGGTGAAGGGATCCTGATAATCGAGAGTTACGCCGGAGTGCTCTGAATGAGCCTTGAGATCGAAATCAGTGCGGCTTGCAACTCCCCAAAGCTCGCCCCAACCGAACGGGAAGAGAAACTCTATATCGGTAGTCCCGTTGGAATAGTGAGAAAGCTCGGCCTGCTCATGCTCGCGCAAACGGATATGCTCTTCGTTCATGCCGAGGGAAAGCAGGAAGTTTTTGCAATAATCCTTCCAATATCTATACCATTCAAGCTCGGTGCCGGGAGCACAGAAAAATTCAAGCTCCATCTGTTCAAACTCGCGAATACGAAAAGTGAAGTTGCCGGGAGTTATTTCATTGCGGAAGGACTTACCTATCTGCGCAATGCCGAAGGGAAGCTTGCGGCGGGTAGTGCGCTGCACGTTTTTGAAGTTTACAAAAATGCCCTGCGCCGTTTCGGGACGCAGATATATTTCATTGGCGGTGTCCTCATTAACGCCTTGGAAGGTTTTGAACATCATGTTGAATTTGCGGATAGGAGTGAAATCCGTTTTTCCGCATTCGGGGCACTTTATGCCCTTTTCAGCGATAAATGCGGACATTTCTTCATGCGACCAGCCATCGGGATGTATATCGTCCAAGCCGTTTTCATTGGCGTAATCCTCAATAAGCTTATCGGCGCGAAAACGAGCCTTGCATGAGCGGCAGTCCATAAGCGGATCATTAAAATTGACCACATGGCCTGAGGCGACCCAGACTTCGGGGTTCATAAGTATAGCGGCGTCCATACCGACGTTATACGGGCTTTCCTGAACGAATTTACGCCACCATGCCTTTTTTACATTATTTTTGAACTCTACGCCGAGCGGGCCGTAGTCCCATGAATTCGCAAGACCGCCGTAGATTTCTGAGCCGGCAAAAATATAACCTCTGTTGTTGCAAAAAGCAACGATCTTTTTCATATCGAACTTAGCCATATAATAACCCCTTCCAGAGAAAATAAATCTTGCGTAATCATATCACAAACATAAACCGCTTTGCAATCATCCCGCACATAAAATCGACATGATGCGTACAATATCGTAGAAAGGGCGCGACGCGCTGAATTTGCAAGGAGGATATATATGTATTACGGAAATAACAGCTGGTGGTGGATCATTATCCTGCTGCTGATCGGTTTCGGCGGCTGGGGCAATAATGGCTGCGGAGACGGCTGCGGGTGCGGTAATGGTTTCGGCGGCAATAATTGCTGGTGGTGGATCATCATCCTGGCGCTTCTTGGCTGCGGCGGCATTGGTGGCTGCGGTGACGGATGCGGCTGTGGAGACGGTGGCTGCGGATGCGGCAACGGCTGCGGTTGCAACTAAAAGTAAGGGCGGGGCTACCCGCCTTTATTTTTTATACTTTTCCATATTTTTCACCTCCATGTCTATCTGCTCCTGATATGATTCATAGGCATGATTGCTTTCTGGCGGCGCCGGAATGCCGCCGGTGGTCTCGGTATAACTAAATGTACTGGTCATATTTGTCATAGGGAATTCTATTTCTTCGTTTTTCATAATGATCTCCTTAATAAAATGGTATAAATAAAGTATGCCCTAAGATAAGCTCTGGAAACCGTGAAATGTTGTAAAAGGCGTGTTCTTATGATAAACTCACATTTATATTGAAGCGAATGGCGCGACAAAGCAAACGAAGCATTTTATTTTTGTTTCGTTGTGTTGTGCATTTCCGATTAAACAGCGGAGGAACAAAAACATGCGCATGGTCGATCTAATAATAAAAAAGCGAGCCGGAGGCACACATGACGAGGATGAGCTTTTATACATTATAAACGGATATGTTAAAGGTGAAATACCGGATTATCAGATATCGGCATGGATGATGGCGGTATGCTTCAGCGGGATGACGGATAAAGAGACTTCGGCATTGACAAACATCATGGCCTATTCGGGCGAAACGGTGGATCTTTCCGACCTGCCGGGAGTCAAGGTAGATAAGCATTCGACGGGCGGAGTAGGAGACACGACTACGCTTGTTATTGCTCCTTTAGTCGCGGCCTGTGGCGGAACCGTCGCAAAAATGTCCGGCCGCGGGCTGGGTCATACCGGCGGAACGCTCGATAAGCTTGAATCTATACCGGGAGTATGTATAGAGCAAAAAATCGAGGATTTTAAAAATATAGTAAGAAAGACCGGCGTTTGTGTAATCGGGCAAAGCGGGAATCTTGTTCCCGCCGATAAAAAAATGTATGCCCTGCGAGACGTTACGGGAACTATCGACAGTCTTCCACTGATCGCTTCGAGCATAATGAGCAAAAAGATCGCTGCCGGCGCGGACGCGATAGTGCTTGATGTAAAATTCGGCACAGGCGCGTTCATGCCTACGGCGGAAGCGGCCGAGAATTTAGCAAGGACTATGGTAAAAATAGGAAATCATGTCGGCAGAAAGACCATGGCTGTGATAACCGACATGAATCAACCGCTTGGCATGGCGATAGGAAACGCGCTTGAGGTAAGGGAAGCTATCGATGTATTGAGCGGACGGGTGCCAAAGAGCGATCCGCTTTATCACGTATGCATGATATTGGGAAGCTGTATGCTTCAACTTGCGGGACTGGCGAAAAACGACGAAGAAGCGAATGAAAAGCTTGGCGTGGCGCTGGAAAACGGCGCAGGATTAAAAAAGCTGGAAGCTATGCTCAGCGAACTCGGAGCTTGCGACGCGGCGTCTGTTATCAAAGATCCCTCGGCGCTTTGCAAGGTGAAAAGGATAATACCGGTAACGCTTGGAAAAGCCGGATATATAGGCGATATGCGTGCGAATCAAATTGGCAATGCGGCGCAAATGCTCGGCGCGGGCCGCGCCACAAAAGAGGATATTATCGATCCCGCCGTGGGTATCGTACTAAAAAAACGGCGCGGTGATAAAATTGAAAAAGACGAGGCTTTTGCGGACTTCTATGTAAATGATGACAGCTCACTCAATGATGCGATAGAGCTATTGCGCGGCGCTGTTGATATAAGCGAGAAAGTCCCAGATGAAGCGCCGATAGTATTCGGTATCGTGAAGGAATGAGGAACGAATGAAAAAATTGATTGCCATTGACGGCAACAGCCTGATGCACAGGGCGTTTTATGCGCTGCCTTCGATGACGACGAAAAACGGAACGCCCACCGGCGCGGTGTATGGATTTATGAGTATGCTGCTTAAGCTGATATCGCCCGAGCCGGACTATTTGCTTGTTGCCTTCGATATGCACGGCCCCACCTTTCGACATGCGGTGTATTCGGAATATAAGGCGGGAAGAAGAGAAACGCCTTCGGATCTTAGGGCGCAGTTCCAGCTGATAAAAAAGCTGCTTGTTGAAATGGGAATAGCAGTTTGCGAATGCGAAAGCTATGAAGCTGACGATATACTCGGCACTTTTTCGCGCCTTGCAAACGAGAACGGCACAGACGCGCTGTTAGTGACGGGAGACAGAGACGCGCTGCAGCTTATCACTGAGCAAACGCATGTTTTGCTCACGAAAAAAGGTATAAGTGAAACAATAGAGTATGACGAGGCGAAGCTGCTTGAAGATTACGGGCTGACGCCCTCGCATATGCCGGATCTGAAGGGATTGATGGGCGACAATTCCGACAATATTCCCGGCATACCTGGCGTGGGAGAGAAAACAGCTCTGAAGCTGTTGGAAAAATACGGAACTTTGGAAAACACCCTGGCAAATGCGGAGCAGGAAAAAGGGGCGCTAAAGGATAAACTTTTAAACGGCGTAGATTCGGCCAGAATGAGTTATCAGATCGGCCTTATAGACAAAAACGCCCCCTTGAATATCGGCATGGAGGATTGCGTTTTTCATTCGGATAAAATGGCCGAAGGCATCGCGCTTATGCATGAGCTTGAAATGCGCAGCCTTATCGCGCGCATTCCGGAAAGCAAGACTTTTTTCGCTAAAAAAGAAAAAATAGAAACAAAAGAAACCGTAACTGTGCGCGTTGATAACGAAGCGGCGCTTAATTTGCTTGCAGATGAAGCGAAAAGCTTTGAAAGCATTGCGATATATATCGACGGAAACAGGTTTTTTATTGCAGGCTCAGAACAGAAGCAATATCTTATGGTTCTTGAGGCGTCTTTACTCGAACAGGGCTTGGAAGCCGAGCAGGTTTTTTCCGCATTAAAAAGCTGCTTTGAAAACGATAAATGCAAAAAGCTGGTCTTTGACGGTAAAAGGCTTAAGCATTTGATGGATAGATATTCTGTTTTGCTGAATGGGATCGCCTTTGACGCAATGATCGCCGACTACCTTTTACATGCTATTCATCCGGCTGAATCCTTCGAAGTTCTTTGTCAGGAGCGTTTTTCTCAAAGCGCGGACGCCGTCAAGCTGTTTTTGCTGCGAGGATCTATGGAGCGGGAACTTGAGACAAAGGATTTGACGAGTTTATATAACGAAATAGAGCTGCCTCTTTCAGAGGTGCTGTATTCCATGGAGAAAGAGGGCTTTGCTGTTGACACGCAAAGGCTTTCCGATTTGCAAAGCGAGTTTGGCGAACGCATAGCGAAGACCGAAAAAGAGATATATGCTCTTGCGGGCGAGCCCTTCAATATATTATCACCTAAACAGCTTGGAAGCGTTTTGTTCGATGAAGATAAGCTTGGCCTGCCGGGACAGAAAAAGACAAAATCCGGCTATTCCACCGATGCGGAGGTAATGGAAAAAATACAGCATTTGCATCCCATTGTGCCGCTTATCATGGAATACAGGCAGCTTTCAAAGCTTAAAAGCACCTTTGTGGACGTTTTGCTTTATAAAGGCGAGAACGAAGGCGGAAGGGTGCACACCAGCTTCAATCAGAACGTGACGGCAACGGGAAGGATATCAAGCACGGAACCAAACCTGCAAAACATACCCGTGCGAACGGATGTCGGCAGAGAGATAAGAAAGGCTTTTATCGCAAGCGAAGGAAACGTATTGGTCGATGCGGATTATTCGCAGATCGAGCTTCGCCTGCTCGCGCATATGAGCGGAGATAAAACCATGATCGACGCTTTCAACTCGAACGACGATATACATGCAAGAACCGCGAGCGAAGTATTCCGCGTTCCTCTTTCTGAGGTGACAAAAGCTCAACGCAGCGCGGCAAAGGCGGTCAATTTCGGCATCGTATACGGCATCAGCGATTTCGGCCTTGCGCGAAACCTTGGAATATCAAGAAAAACGGCGGGCGAATACATAGAAATGTATCTGGAAAGATATCCGGGCGTTCGTGATTATATGCAAAAAAGCGTTGAAGAAGGCAGAAGGAAAGGCTATGTCTCCACGCTTCTTGGCAGGCGGCGCGAGCTGCCCGAGATCAACTCCGACAAATATAACACCCGCGCGTTCGGTGAGCGCGTGGCGATGAATATGCCTATTCAAGGGACGGCTGCGGATATAATTAAGATGGCGATGGTCAAGGTATACAAAACTCTCAGTGATAGCGGACTTCGGGCAAGGCTTATATTGCAGGTGCATGATGAGCTGCTTATAGACACGCCGGAGGAAGAGGCCGAAAAGGTGGCGGCGATGCTTAAAGAACTTATGCAGGGGGCAATGAAGCTCAATGTGCCGCTGCTTGCGGATGTTGAGACCGGCCATTGCTGGTATGAAGCAAAATGAAACGGATAGGACTTACAGGCTCGATCGGGGCGGGCAAAAGTACCGTCTCCGCAAGGCTTAAAGAGCTGGGCGCCTTTGTGATAGACGCCGATGCGGTTTCGCACGAGCTCACCGAAAAAGGCTCTTATCTGCTTTTGCGCCTTAGAGATGCGTTTGGCGAAGAAATACTGAGTTCCGACGGCTCGCTAAACAGGCGGCGGCTCTCGTCCATAGTGTTTTCGGATGATCGTGCGAGAAAAAAAATGGAAAGCATAATACATCCTGCGGTATTTAAGCGGATGCAAGAGATAGAAGATGCAAATGAGAATGAAAATATAGTGATATATGATGTTCCGCTCCTTTTTGAAACGGGAATGAACGAGGATATGGATGAACTTTGGGTGGTGGATGCGCCCAGGGAGGAAAGGATACGCCGGCTGGAAAAAAGAAGCAAAATGACACGCGCTGAAGCAGAAAGCAGGATAAGGGCGCAGATGAAGGACGAAGAAAAACGCAACAGGGCGGATGTCCTGATAGAAAACGACGGCTCGCGCGAAGAACTGATAAGAAAGGTTGACAGCCTTTGGCAAAGCATAGAAAAATAATACTTTTATCGCTTGCGGCGGTGCTTTTGATAGAGTGCATTTTAGCGGCGGCATATTTTATTAATAGAAAGTTCGAAAAAAAAACATATCCGTTGAGCTATAAAAGCATTATCATGGAAAACAGCGAACGCTATGATCTTGACTTTTTTCTTGTTGCCGCGGTCATCCATGTGGAAAGCCATAACGACCCGATGGCGCTTTCGCCAAAGGGGGCGATGGGACTTATGCAGATAATGCCCGACACAGGCGGATGGATATATGAGAAGATAGAACAGAAGGAAGACGGATTTAAAGAAAAAGACTTATATAACAGCGATATCAATATCCGGTATGGTTGTTGGTATTTGAGATATCTGCTTGATAAATTCGATCAAGATCTGAACTATGCCTTGATCGCTTATAATGCGGGGCCGGGCAATCTTGATAAATGGCTCAGCGATGAGAGTATTTCGCCGGGGGGAAGACTTGGCAGAATACCATTCCCGCAAACGGAGGATTATTTAGGGAAGGTGCTCTCGGCTAAGACAAAATACGAGGAATTGTATGAAAAAGAGATTTCTTAAAAAAAGCTTATATATATTATTGGCGCTTTGCATGATCTTGAGCGCCGCGGGCTGCAAAACGGAAACCGAGCAAACGGAAAGTCCTATCGTGCTGCCTTCGCCAACGCCGGAGCTTAAAGCAAAAGCAGGCGGAGAATTGCGTATGCCGATGCCTGCAAATGCTCAGATAAACGAGCCATATACCGTGACGACCGAAGAAATGATGGCCTTTTATACATTGATATACGAGCCGCTCGTTTCTCTTGACGCCACGGGGAAGATCGCCGCCTGCCTTGCAGAGCACTGGGAAAGCGATGAAAGCGGAACGGTATGGCAGTTTCATTTACGTTCGGCAAGATGGCATGATAACGGAGCGCGTCTTAATGCAAACGACGTTCTTTTCAGCTATGAAAAAATATTGAGCTACAGCGGTTCGTATTATTCATATAATGTGTCGAATATACTAAATATGCAGGTCATAGATGATGAAACCATACAGATAACGATGAAGCAGCCAGGAATAGCCGCGCTATATGCGCTTAGCTTTCCGATAGTTCGGGCGGATTACGACCTGTTGCCGGGCGCGCGGCCGATAGGAACAGGCCCATATAAGGTGGATCAGATAGGCAGCACGAGTATAACGCTAACCGTCAATGATAAATGGTGGAAGCAAACGCCGTATATACAGGCTGTCACCTTCACTGAAAGAGACAGTAACGACACGGCTTTAGCCTCATATGCGGCGGGACAGCTCAATTTTGTGCCGACATCAAATGTTACGGTGGGCACTTACCGCTCGCAAAACGAAACGCAGGTAATCGATATTATGACGCAGATGGCCGAATTGCTGATTATTAACAGCACGAACAGCGATCTTAGAAATGTGAACGTCAGAAAGGCGATAGCCTATGCAATAGATCGAAGCAGCATAATCACCAACGCCTATATGAACAGGGCTCAGGCTTCGGATGTGCCGGTGGCGCCGGATTCATGGCTATATGAAGGAAAATCGAAGATCTACGACCATGACATAGCAAAGGCGCAAAGCCTGCTTTCGGAAGCGGGATGGACGGATATCAACGGTGACGGAGTTCTTGATAAAGAAGGTACGTTTGACAGCACATTTTCTATTACGCTGCTCGTGTGTCAAGGTACGGACGGAGTTCGAAAGACCGCTGCGGACATGATAGCTTCTCAGCTTAACGAGGTAGGCATAGTCGTTAATGTTGAGACGGCGGCATATTCGCTGGCCGACCCTCAGAATGAGTTTATCACCAAGCTGAACGTGGGCGAATATGACATGGCGTTGGTAGGTATGAATTTTGCGAGAAATCTCGATCTGCGATCCTTCGTTTCAGCAAACGGCGCCGCAAATTACGGACGGTTTTCCGATGTGGCGCTAGAAAGGCTCAGCCAGAACATTATGTCCGCCGTGGATGAATCATCTTATAAAAGCGCGGCTTCTCAGTTTCAACTGCAATATGCCGAGGAACTGCCGTGTATAATCCTGTTTTTCAGACTTAACAGCGTAGTGTGCACATCTCTTTTGCAGGGATTGAGCGATATGCGTGAGCCGGATATTTTCAGAAACGTAGAAAAGTGGTATATGTATACAGAATAGCGAAGCGAGAGGAAAGACAAAACATGCTTGAAATAATCGTTGTAGCTGTAATTCTGATCTTGGATCAGGGCAGCAAGCTGTTATCGGCCAATTATCTTACGACACTACCGGGAAATACCTACAGGCTGATACCGGATGTGTTTCATTTGACTTATGTTGAAAACCGAGGCGCTGCCTTTGGAATGCTTCAAAATGCGCGTGTGTTTTTCATAATAGCGACGACCGTAGTTTGCGGAGTCGTGATATGGTATCTTATCAAAGAGCGCGGCAAACTGCATTTTTTGATACGCTTTTCGCTATCTTTGATATTGGCGGGGGCTATCGGAAACTTTATCGATAGAATATTTTTGGGCTATGTGCGCGATATGTTCAGCGCGGTATTTATCAACTTTGCGATTTTTAACGTTGCGGACAGCGCGATAAGCGTAGGCACGGTATTGCTTTTTCTAGATCTCATGTTTTTCAAAGGAAAGTATCTTTTTGAAGACTCAAATAAGAAAGAAGACGAGGCAAAGCCTGACGGTGAAGAAGAAATATTAATCGACGGAGAACAGGATAAAATTGACGAAGGATGAGCTTTTCCTAGAAACGGAAGAACTGGAGCGGAACGAGGAATTTCGAGCTGCGTCGGAGTATGCGCGGCTGGATGTTTTTTGCGCCGAGAAAACAGGTGAAACACGCTCGTTCATTCAAAAGCTTATTGAAAACCAAGCGGTTTTTATAAACGGAAAAGCAGGCAAATCAAAGCAGCATGTTCAGACAGGCGATATTGTTCGCGTGAATTTTCCGCCTCCGGCCGATTTAGAAGCGAAACCGGAGGATATACCAATATCGATCGTATATGAGGATCGCGATATCGCAGTGATCGACAAGGCGCAGGGCATGGTTGTGCATCCCGCCCCGGGAAACGAGACGGGAACGCTTGTCAATGCGCTTCTTTATCATTTAAAGGATCTTTCAGGAATAGGCGGAGTTCTTCGTCCAGGCATAGTGCATCGAATAGATAAAATGACCTCCGGCCTTATCGTTGTCGCAAAAAACGACATGGCGCACAACTCGCTGGCCATGCAGATAAAAGAGCATTCGGCAGGGCGGGTATACCTCGCTTTAGCAGAAGGGAATTTTAAAGAAGAAAGCGGAACAGTCGACGCGCCGATAGGGAGAAGCTTAAAGGATAGAAAAAAAATGGCGGTTTCTGAAAAGGGACGCGAGGCCGTGACTCACTGGCAGGTGCTTGCAAGATACGGCGGTTTTACGCTGCTCAAGGTTCGGCTTGAAACCGGAAGAACACATCAGATAAGAGTTCATATGGCTTCGCTTGGACATCCTTTGGCCGGAGACACTGTATATGGCGGCGAAAAGGCAAAGCTTGGCCTAGAGGGTCAAGCGCTTCATGCATGTAGACTGCACTTGAAGCACCCATCAAGCGGGGAAGAAATGACTTTTAAAGCGCCAACGCCCTCATGGTTTATCAAAGCTCTTTGCAAGGCGAGCGGAGAAAAAATCGATAGCGACAACATAGAAAGCCTGCTGAAGGACGGGGGAGAATAACGTGAACGATGCCGAAAAGAAAAAGAGGCCGATTTCCGGAGCGGTATTCACCATTTTGATCATTTTTAGTTGCGTCGCCGTTTATCTGTTTACGGAATCGGGATATGGAAAAGAAGCGGAGATGAAGGAAATAGAAGATAGCGCCGCTGCCGGGGACACGATAGACGAAGGCGTATCGATAGCCTATTTTGAAGATAAGGCATTATCCGGTATGGCGTATATAAAAGATCCTGACGGCGCTTATATAATAACCCGCGACGGCCTGCCGGACGCACGGCTGATTTTAACGGAACGAAATTATGCCTTAGCGGCATTTTTGCTCTCGTTGGAGGCGCCGGCAGCTCCAGAGCCGGAAAAAGAAGAAGAGAGCAGCATAATTGAGGACAGGCTTAGGGCTTCTCAAAAGGAATACTATAACAAGCAGATGGAATGGCTTTCTGAAAATCTTCCGCGCATGATAAGGGCAATGGATAGGCAGGCACTGCTGACCGATGCGGATATTGATGATATCATGTATTACATTAATGCGACTGTCGCAACTGGAAAGCGGCAGAATACAAGCATAAATGAGATTGAACTTCGCAGCTATATTGATGACATGGATGAAGCGCCAAGGTTGCGCATTTCTATGCAGATAAACGAAAAGAACAATAAAAAAGAGCAATAAAAGCAAAAAACGATAACGCGATAAAATGAAAAAAACAGTTCTTTACATTTAGCATTGGCTGTGGTAAAGTAAAAAAAATTTGAGCAGTGCTTTAACTCGGTACAGTGATGCCGGAAAGAACTGATGTAAAATTGCGGATTGATTTTGCATACCTTTTCCGGCGGGAAAAGGTATTTTTTTATGGAGAAAAACATGACAAGCATAGAGCTTATGACGGAAAAAGATATGGAGCGCGCGTTAAAAAGGATCGCCCATGAGATCATCGAAGGCAACGAGGGCACGGATAGACTCGCCTTGATAGGCATAAAGCGGCGCGGTGTGCCGCTTGCCAGGCGGATATCCGATTATATTGGCAGCTTCGAAAATGCGGATATACCCGTAGGACTGCTCGATATTACGCTTTACAGGGATGATCTTTCACAGATAAACCCTCAGCCGACCCTGAACGCTACAGAGATATCGTTTTCGGTGGATGAGATGCATATTGTCATGGTGGACGATGTGATATACACAGGCAGAACGGCGCGCGCGGGAATGGACGCAATAATGGACATAGGCAGACCCGCTACGATACGTCTGGCGGTGCTTATAGATAGAGGACACAGAGAGCTTCCTATACGGGCGGACTATGTGGGTAAAAATGTGCCAACCGCAAAAGCGGAGCGGATATCTGTTCGAATAAACGAGATAGACGGAGAGAACAATGTTGCTCTTATAAGATAGCAGAGAAAAAAATTAATATATATCAGGGAGGTTTATATGGAAAACGAAAAACTGGGTAATGACGCGATTTATGATGCGAAGGCGCTGGGAACGCCGAAAATGCTGGTTCTGGGATTTCAGCATATGTTCGCAATGTTTGGCGCTACGGTTCTCGTGCCTGCGCTTACGGGACTGAGCATTTCAGCCACCTTGCTCTTCGCGGGACTTGGCACACTTTTGTTTCACCTTCTTTCTAAAGGCAAGGTTCCGGCGTTTTTAGGTTCCTCCTTCGCCTTTCTTGCCGGATACTGGGCGATAGCGCCCAACGGAGAGCCGGAACTTCTGCCATATGCCTGCATTGGCGTGGCGGCCACCGGAATCCTGTACGCTATTCTTTCAGCTTTGTTCAAGTTTTTCGGCACCAAGCGCGTCATGCGCTATTTTCCTCCCGTGGTCACGGGTCCTATAATCATTTGCATAGGGCTTACGCTTTCAAGCACGGCGATAAACAGCTGCAATTCAAACTGGTGGATAGCCTTGGTGGCTATTGTTGCTATCATCGTGTGCAATATTTTCGGTAAAGGTATGATAAAAATAATACCTATACTTATAGGCGTTGTTATATCTTATGCCGTTGCGGCCGTCAGTGGGAACGTGGATTTTTCCGCTGTTCGCGAAGCGGCATGGATAGGTCTTCCTGTAGCATGGAACAACACGGTATTCTCCCTTATTGGCAATGCGGACAGCGGGCTTATAATCACATCTATCGTGACGATCGTGCCTATTGCGCTTGCAACGATGGTAGAGCATATCGGTGATATTTGCGCGATAAGCTCCACCTGCAAAAGGAACTATCTTGAAGATCCCGGTCTGCATCGCACTTTGCTTGGCGACGGCCTTGCCACCACGCTTGCTTCACTTTTCGGAGCTCCTGCAAACACCACCTACGGCGAGAATACGGGCGTGCTTGCGCTCTCTAAGGTCTATGATCCCAGAGTAATAAGAATAGCAGCTTATATTGCGATATTGTTCTCCTTCTGCCCCAAATTCTCTGCTTTGATAAGCGCGATGCCTGCGGCCACGATGGGCGGCGTTTCATTGGTGCTTTACGGAATGATCTCAGCCGTGGGCGTTAGAAACGTAGTTGAAAACAAAGTGGACTTTACTAACAGCCGCAATGTTATCATAGCCGCTATAATAATGGTTCTTTCCATCGGAATCGCGTTCAGCGAAGCGGGAAGCATCAGCTTCATGGTGGGAGAATTCAGCATTAGCCTCTCGGGTCTTGCGGTGGGAGCCTTGGTCGGCATTCTTCTTAACGCGGTTCTGCCCGGAAAAGATTATGAATTTGGCGCAAGCGAACAGGGCGACACGAGCGTAAATTTCAAGGTTTGATATATAAAAAAGTATACTTCAAAAAAGTCCGGCTTACTCAGCCGGACTTTTTACATGAAAAATATGATAAAAATTCCGAAAAATAACATGACGCACTTGCCATAATGATACAACTTGTTGTATAATATCAAAGGATCAGATACTACATATGCGGGGTGGAATATGGGGAAGATAAAAACCATCGTTACACTTGCAGGTCAGGAATTCAAAATAAATTGTGATGACAGCGAAGAATACATACAGGATCTTGCCAAGTATGTAAACAAGTCTATTGCTGACATTCAAAAAGAATATCCGGGACTGAGCACTGGTAACTGCGTGCTGCTTGCTTCGCTGAATATGGCGGACGAGCTTTATAAGCTTCGGGAGGATTACGAAGCGCTTGATTCGCGAATCAGTCAATTGCGGGATATGCCGAGAAACAACACGGCAAGTATTGGCAGCACCCCTGTAAAACGCCCTTTTGAGAATACCCGTCAACCATCCTTGAAAAAATAAATTGAGCCATAGATCATACTCGGGGCAGTTTGGCTCCGAGTTTTTTTGAAAATAAATAAATCAGGTGGAGAAACGGATGGAACTTCTTTCGCCCGCGGGTAGCCACGAAAGCTTGACCGCAGCAATACAAAACGGAGCGGACGCCGTATATTTCGGCGGAAGCGCTTTTAATGCGCGCCGCTTTGCGGCAAACTTTTCCGGCGAAGAAATGAAGTCTGCGATAGATTATTGCCATCTGCACGGAGTTAAGGCGTATGTAACGTTAAATACGCTTATTTTGGATAAAGAGATGCGCGAAGCGCTCGAATATGCGGCAGAGTTATACCGCATGAATGTTGACGCTGTGCTGATTCAGGATCTGGGGCTTATGAAGCTTTTGCGTGAAGAGTTGCCGCTGCTTTGTCTTCATGCAAGCACACAAATGGCCATACATGATCTTGAAGGCGTGCTTGCCGCCCAAAGTTTCGGCTTGGAGCGCGTAGTGCTTGCAAGAGAGCTTCCGCTTAATGAGATTAGAAAAATACATGAAGCAACGGATATGGAGCTTGAAGTATTCGTGCATGGAGCGCTGTGCATGAGCGCTTCTGGCAACTGCTTGTTTTCATCGATGGTGGGGGATAGAAGCGGAAACAGGGGGACCTGCGCACAGCCATGCAGAAAAAGGATAAAGACGCTTGGAAAACCGAATGAAGAAGATTATCATTTAAGCTTATCCGATCTATGCATGGTAGAACATATTGAAGAATTAAAAAATTCCGGCGTAAGCAGCCTGAAAGTAGAAGGGCGAATGAAAAGGCCGGAATATGTTGCTGCGGTAACGCGAGCTTACAGAGCGGCGTTGGATGGCGCCGATGATGAGACTATAAAAGCACATAAAAGTGAAATGCTGCGGGTGTTTCAGCGCGGAGGAGCGCACACGGGCTATTTTTTCAAGGATGATAACCAAACGGATTGCGTTGCCGAAAACACGCACGATGAAAAGCTGCTTGCTGATCTGCGGGCAAGCTATGCGCAGGATAACAGAAAAAACCCGCTTAAAATGCGGCTTCTGCTCCGTCAGGGAGAAAATGTCAGCCTTTTTGCCGAAGGACTTGGAAAGACGGCTCTTGCTGAAAGAGAAAATCCTGCCAAGGCTGAAAAGACGCAGGACGCCGGAAGATATTGCGAGCAGATGAAAAAGCTTGGCGGAACGCCGTTTTATTCTGATGATTGCACGGTGGAAACAGACGGCATTTCTTTTTTGTCCGCCGGCGAGATCAATGCTATGCGCCGCGAAGTCTGCGCCGAAATAAGCAGAAAGATATGCGAAGAGCGAAAATGTGAAAACCCGTCGCTTCCATATATTTCACAAAGAGAAGAAACCAAAATGCCGGAATTGTATGCAAAAGTGCGTACTTTAGCTCAGGCGGAGACGGCTTTTTCTTCCGGAGCCGACAAACTGATCTTTGAGCCTTGGAACTATGCCGCGCTTGAGCTTGGAGATATTGAAAAATACAGAGAT
>CAYPAH010000003.1:0-1094 GCA_964408655.1 uncultured Oscillospiraceae bacterium
AACCTCGCAGCGTTGAGAAAGCGAGCTTGTCGTCTCATAAACCGAAGGATGCTCCACGCTGCTGCGTATTACTCTTCTCAAGTTGCGCATAGCTCCCGTAGTTCCGAAAACAGCCATGTTGTTGCTTTCCGTTCCTCCGGATGTAAAGATCAGTTCCTCCGGCTTCGCGTTTATTATGCCCGCTATATGTGCGCGCGCTTCATTAACGCGCTTCTCCTCCTCCGCCGCCGGCGCATATGCTCCGGCAGGGTTGAAGAACTGTTCAGTCATATATTCAGCCGCCGTTTCCGCGGCTTCTTTCATAGTGCGAGTAGTCGCACTGTTATCTAAATATATCATAGTCTTTCTCCGTCGTTTTACTCGAAAGAACAATTCTTTCTGTATCTATATATATGTTTTATCAGAAGCCACAGTGAACGAAGGCCGCCGTCGGTTATTATATCATTCAAGCCAAAATCGGGCAACTCGAATGAGCGCTTATTGCATCAATCGATAATATCGGCTAGAATAAGTATCAATATGAGGTGGATTTATGGATTATTTTGAACGCTTTACAGAGGGCGCACGCCGGGCCTTGGCTTATGCGCAGGACAGCGCAAAAGAGCTCGGACATAATTATGTCGGCAGCGAGCATCTTCTTCTCGGCCTGATACGCGAAGGAGGCACTGCGGCTCACGCCGTCGCATATTTTGACATTGGCGAAAAAGATATCTATACTCAGGCCGAAACTCTGGTTGGCCGTGGCGATTATCAGTTCACCGACAGCTTTGGCAATACTCCCCGCACAAAAAAAATACTTGAGCTGAGTCTTTACGAAGCTAAAAAGAAAAAAAACAGCTATATAGGTACCGAACATATTCTGCTTGCGATACTGCGTGAGCGCGACTGTGTGGCCGTGCGAATATTGCAGGAGCTTTCGGTCAACCTTTCGGCTTTGCAGGCGCTTTTATCCGGCAAATATAACGAAAGTCTGGATGAAAACGGCGACGGGCGTGAAAGCGAAAGCTCTCCCGGCGCCGATACTCCTATATTGGATCAGCACGGGCAGGATCTGACTCAGGCCGCGCGCGAGGGCGAGCTGGATCCCGTGATAG
>CAYPAH010000003.1:1120-9598 GCA_964408655.1 uncultured Oscillospiraceae bacterium
AACGTATAATCCAGATACTTTGCAGACGCACAAAAAACAACCCTGTGCTTCTCGGAAACCCTGGCGTTGGAAAAAACGCGGTGATCGAGGGACTCTCCCAGCAGATCGTCAGTGGCGCGATCCCCGAGCTTCTTAAAAACAAACGCCTTGTAACGCTTGATCTGGGCGCGATGCTCGCGGGAACAAAATATCGCGGCGAATTCGAAGAAAGGCTGAAAACAGCCCTCAACGAGCTAGCGCAAAACAAAAACACTATTTTATTCATAGATGAATTGCACACTATCGTAGGCGCAGGCGCGTCCGAGGGCAGCATAGACGCCGCCAACATTATGAAGCCCGCTCTCGCCAGAGGGGAAATACAGATCGTCGGCGCCACTACGCCTGACGAATATCAGCGCATAATCGAAAAAGACCCGGCGCTCGAGCGCAGATTCCAGCCTGTGAAGATAGCGGAACCCAGCGCAGGCGAAACTTACGATATTCTGCTTGGCCTTCGCGATAAATACGAAGCGCATCACAAGGTGCAGATCACCGATGAAGCCCTTCATGCCGCCGTTGATCTTTCCGTTCGCTATATTTCCGACCGTTATCTTCCCGACAAGGCCATCGATCTTATGGACGAGGCCGCAAGCCGCGTTCGTTTGCAGGGGCATACCTCTCCGGAGAGCATACAATCCCTCTCTCAAGAGCTTGAAGCATTAAGAAAAGAAAAGGAAGAAGCTGTAAGCAATCAGAATTTTGAGCGCGCTGCTTCGCTTAGAGATGATGAAAAGCGCCTTTTGACCCAGATCTCTGATATTCGTTCGGCATGGGAACAATCCCGCGGCGACGCCCTGCTCTCAGTTTCCAAAGAAGATGTTGCCTCGGTCGTTTGCGCTTGGACTGGAATACCCGTAAAGCAGCTCACCGAAAGCGAGGCTTCGCGCCTTTTGCACCTTGAGGACGAGCTTCATGCCCGCGTTATCGGGCAGGATGAGGCGATACGGGCGGTATCTCACGCTATTCGCAGAGCCCGCGCCGGTTTGCAGGACCCCTCCCGTCCCATAGGCTCGTTTATGTTTCTGGGGCCCACGGGCGTTGGAAAAACGGAGCTTGCCAAAGCCCTCTCAAATGCGCTCTTTGGCAGCGACGACGCCATAGTCCGGCTCGATATGTCTGAATATATGGAATCTCACAGCGTAAGCAAGCTTATGGGCTCTCCTCCGGGATATGTTGGCTATGAGGAAGGCGGACAACTCACAGAGCGCGTTCGCCGCAAGCCGTATTGCGTGCTGCTTCTTGATGAAATAGAAAAAGCGCACCCCGACGTATTCAATATGCTTCTTCAAATACTTGACGAAGGTACGCTCACAGATTCAAAAGGACGAAGCGTTAGCTTCCGCAACGCCGTAATTATTATGACCTCTAACGTTGGCGCTTCGGAGTTTCAAAGATCACACACCGTTGGTTTTGGCGCAAACAGCAGCGAAATGGATTTCGCCCGCATGAGAGAGACCATGATGCGTGAGCTCAAGAATACCTTCCGTCCCGAATTTTTGAACCGTATCGACGAGCTGATCTGCTTTCATCCGCTTGAAAAGGATCAAACTCTTGCCGTCGCCGAGCTTATGATACGCAAGGTTCAATCCCGTCTGTTGGAAACCGGCATATCCCTGCGCGTCAGCGACGCTGCAAAGCAGCAGCTCGCAGCGGACGGTTTTGATCCTCAATATGGCGCGCGGCCGCTAAGAAGGTCGATACAGCATCAACTGGAGGATGCGCTCAGCGAAGAGATATTATCAGGGCGCGTCAACTCCAAGGGCGCCTTCGTTGTGGATTGCAGGGACGGCTGGCTTTTCTTCAGCGTCGAATCTTAATTGCGTTTTTCTTTCAATGATTATCTGGAGGTATTTTTCAAGATGCAAAAGCGTATCGCGGCGATCATATTCATGCTTTTTATCTTTTTTATCAGCGCGTGCGCAAATACCGAGACCATTGTGCCTCAGGACGCTCCCTCCCAGCCCGTTATTATCCCCATGCCTGCTGAAACGGCATCCATATCGCCTACTCCGGGCTTTTCTCTGAATCCGGTTTCGGCTTTTTATTCCGAATATCGCGCCAAGACCAAAGAAGCCTTTTCAAGCTATCGCAGTAAGCTTATAGGCAGCAAGACTATCGACTCGGTGCAAACTTTGATGGATTTTGATAAATACTTTGAATACTCCATGCGTCCAAACGCCTGCATAGGCCGTTTATCCTCAAGCGGTACAAATTATGTTGACACGCTTTACGGCGCGGCAAACGGCAGCGGCGTATTATCCCCGAAGGCTGAGGAAGGCTTTTATTCCTTCTATTTCAGATATGACGGCGGCACTTATCTTCGCGGCGTTTATCAACCGGATATGCTGCATTATACCCTGCACAACACCGAAACGACGGAGGTGAGCTCCGTTGATAAGGATGAGGAGACCGGCGAAGAGGTGGATGTGGTCACAAACGAAACGACCATACACGAAGCGTATTTCTGCTGTTTTCTCATTAAAGACGGAGATGATCGCTGGATATCCATATCGGCTGACGAAAATTCGGCCGGAATGATCCAAAGCGATAAATCAGGCGTGAGTTTTTCTTGCAGAGATTTCCTTGAAAGTGCTGATTTTTCGGCTGAAACTGCCACTTTTAAGCAGCTTGAAGAGTTTATTTCGACAGGTGGCTTCAGCTCGGACGGCATATTGTCATAATTAGTTCAAAATCATTCATAATTCCGGTACATTACTGATTTTTTCTATACAAATTCTATAGCTATACTCTCATATAGACATTGGAGGGACATATCCTCACGAAGGGAGTATTTGCTTATGGAAAACAACTGGTATGATAACGACAATCAAAATCAGCAAAATCGCTATCAATCTTATTATCAGCCCAATAATATGAATAACGACAAGCGAAAGCATTTCAGCTTTGGCCAGCTCGTAGCCTGCATCCTCGTCGTAGCTCTTATAAGCGGCGGCATATCGGTAGGTATATTCGCTTTGCTCACCGCAAGGACTTCCGGCGGAAAAGAACAGGAGGCAATGAGCGTTCAGGATAATATAGTCATAGAAACGCCAAGCCCTCAGCAAAACAACACGAAGCCCGAAAAAGAAGAAAACGCTGTTGCAGAAGAGAGCGTTCCATTTGTTCCCGACGGCGACGCTTCTAAAAAGCTTTTGCTGAGCACAGACTCTACGACGGCTGCGAACGATCCTACGGTAAACACCATTCAAAACTGCATGGCCACAGCCGTAGGTATCACCACCAAGGTTCCCGCCAGCGCATATTATAATGTTTACGGCGTCAATCCGAATCTTGAAAAAGACGATTCCGGCGAGATCGAATACGGCGCGGGCTCGGGGATCATCTTGACCGAGGACGGTTATATCGTGACATGCGCGCATGTGATAAGCGGCGGCAAGAGCGTTTATGTCTGCCTGCAGGATGGCACGGAATACAGCGCGCAGGTGGTCGGCAAGGACACGCAGACCGATATCGCCATATTAAAGATCGACGCGAAGGATCTTCCCTCTGCAACTCTTGGCAATTCAGCCTCCGCCGTCGTTGGCGAAAAGGTATATGCCGTTGGCAATCCTCTCGGTGAATTCATTTGCAGTGTGAGCACAGGCATAATAAGCGGCCTTAACCGTACGCTTGACCTTGACGATTTGAATCTCACTCTTATTCAGACGGATGCCGCCGTAAACCCCGGCAATTCCGGCGGCGGCCTTTTTAACGCCAAGGGTGAATTGATCGGCGTGGTCAACGCAAAAACCGGAAGCGTAGGCGTAGAGGGTTTGGGCTTTGCGATCCCCATTGATTCTGTAAAGACCATTATCGCTGACCTGATGGATCTCGGCTATGTGAGCGGAAGACCGTATTTAGGCGTAAATTTGCAGGATGTTTATGTTCGCAGCAGCAACAGCAACGGTGTGTTTGGCGATTTGAGCGGTTATTTCGGATACGGTTACACAACCCACACTCAGATATCCACCGTTGAAGACGGCAGCGCGGCAAAAAAAGCCGGCCTTAAAGAAGGCGACATTATTCTTGCTATCGACGATAAAGAAGTTTCAAGCGCATCCTCGCTTACCTCTATGCTTTATGAATATAAAATAGGCGACGTGGTAAAGCTAACGATATTAAGAGATGACGAAAGCAAGGAAGTAAAGGTCACGCTTGGCGAAAGAGCATCTTAAAAGGTCATAACGAAAGGACAAGCGTCTTTTTCGATGACATACCCCCCAACCATCTTTGTGCGATGCATCCCCAACACCGCACGGCAAAAGAAGCGGCAGCAGCCGCTTCTTTTGTTTTTTTATTTTGCAAACCATGACCTTATCTTTCCCCATAGATTTGACCACCATGACTGTTCTTTTTCCTGAGGGATAAGCTCTATCTCGTCCTCCGTCTTGCCCTCAAGCTCCGTGCCGGAACTCTCTATAGGCTTTTCCGGTATTATATCCTCCGTCGTTAGGATGAACTGCACGTTTCCCGAAACATTCGGATCAGTAGAAGAAAAGGATCTATATGAATCGGACAAAGCCAGCAGCGCGTCCTTTCGAGAAAGAGATATCCTTATATTCTCTGTTTGATCGCGCATTTCGTTCACACCTTCATCCCGAAATTCAGCGATGCCGTCCGTAAGCTCCTGCGCGCCGTCGCATATTTCAACCGCGCCCTCGTCAAGCTCCTCCGCGCCTTCCTGCAAGTCAAGCACCCCGTCGCGAAGTTCTCCCGTCGCGCCAACGATCTCTAAGCCTCCGTCGGCCAGCTTTCCTACGCCTCCTCTGAATTGTGCCACGCCGGCCGCATATTCCTCTGTGCCTTTTTTAAGTTTTGACACGGCCGATAAAAGCTGCGTCATCTGCGCTGTGTTAGCCGACTTGAATGCATTCTTGATAACGGTTTCTATTGTCGCAAGCTCTATCTGGCTTATTCCCGGACAAAGCTGTTTAATTGTTTGCATTGTTTGATCCGTAAATTCCACCGCGCCCGAAGAATCCGTCGCCGCCTGCATAAGGCCAGCTTCAAGCGAAGCTACTCCGCTGTTTATCTCCCAGGCGCCGGTCGTCAGCTTTCCCGCGCCGTTGTTCAGCTCTTTTATGCCGAAGAACAATTCTGTTACTCCGCCCGCATATTCCTCAAGACCATCTCTGAATTCCTGCAGACCGTCGCTGAATTCACGCATACCGTCCACATATTCGTTTATCCCGTCCTTCATTTCCGAAGCGCCGTCATAAAGCTCATCCGTCGCGTCTGAGAGCTCGTCGATTCCGTCAATAAGCTCTTGAACATCATCTATCGACGAAATGTTTTCTTCGTCAACAAGTCCGGTCATAACGACGAACATAATGCTCTCAAGAGAAAAAGCGCTCGTATCGGCCCAAAGATTCAAATTGCTGTGAATAGTATCGCTTTCAAGCATACCAAGGCTCTCTTTTAATCCCGGATGAAGCATTGCCATTACGTTTACCGTACCCGCCTCTGAACTGACTCTCCCGTTATCGCATTCTATCATGGAAAAGCCGTCGTTAAGCGTCATTACGCAGATTACAGAAAACGGCGTATAAAGCTCCACATTCTCCCCGTCAATTAAAGCGCTGTGCCTGTCGCGGTTGAAGCTCTTTATGTGTATTCCCGCCCGTCCGCTTTTGCCTGATATTTCCTCCGCGCTCATCGCTTTGCCGTCAAGAGTATAGCTTATCTCCATATATACCGGCAGCTCGCCGTGCGCCGTGCCCTGATAGCACACATCGTCGCCGTCGGCCGCAAAAATTATTCTGTCTCCGTCTATCTGCGGCTTTTCATTGCCAAGCACATTTTTCACATCCGTGAGGGAACTGAGATCTTCAAGAGCATCTGATTTATCCGTGTTGGTGAGATATACGCTTGAAACCATCGTAAGCGGAACACCATCCGCCGCAAGATCTACATATACGCTTTCACTTCTTTTATCGATATAATCTTCCTCTGTTGCAAAAGCCGCCGCCTGCAACGGGCCAAGGCACAAAAGCGCGGCCATGAGCGCCGATATGATTTTGTTATTATACCGATGAGTTCTATTTATCATTCTACCCTCACGCTCCCGTCATTCCGCGCTCTTAAGCGATTCCACCATGTTTATCGCCCTGACTTTGCGGCGCATCATAAGATTTACCAACAGAGAAAAAACGATGGTCAACACAAACGAAAAAATATAGCTCTTCATGTCGGCCTGCCTTATAAACATCACAAGATCCACCTCGCAGGTGCGTATGATGAAGGCATGCATATATCTTCCCAATATCAATCCGGCAGCCGCCCCTATGACAGAAAGAATATTATTTTCTCTGAAAAGATAATCATACATCTCTTTATCATAAAAGCCAAGAACTCTTAGTGTCGCCATTTCACGCTTTCGTTCGCCTATATTGATATTCGTGAGATTAGCCATGACCACCAAAGTCAACAGCGCCGCGCCCACTATCAGCACTAAAACGATGTAATTCAAAACTCCAAGCGTTTTTTCCATATCAGCCATCGTATTTTTCAATGTTCTGACAGTATACATTCTTTGATCCGTAAGCAGTTGCTGCACTACCTTATCCGTATCGGCGTCGGAAATATTCTCGTTGAGCGTTATAAGGCAGGCATTATATTCCATTGCGCTTCCAAACACCTGCTCATAGTAGGGCGCGGTCATATACACATAGTGGTACACATAGTTTTCCACAATATCTGTGACCGTGGCGCTGTAACTTGCGCCATCCTTTATGATGGTAAAGCTGTCGCCGCTTTTCAAGGAAAAACTGTCCGCAAGCTTTTTCGTTATTATCGCACCGTCATTTTTCAGCTTGCAGATCCGCCCGCCATCTTTTAGATTGATCTTTCCGTTAAGAGAATCTTCGTTTTCTATGCCAAGAACATGCACGTTCCCCATTCTTTCGTTTCCCATTTCCGCATCGCAGCTGCTGTCCGTGCAGTAAACGGCGGATTCTATCATGTCTCGAGCCTTGCTGTTTTCAACTATTTCCGCAAGCTCCCGCCTGCTCATGCTTTCATAGGTATATGCCTGAAGATCCATATTCCATATGCCGGAAAATTGTCTCTCGGTTATCCCGAAAATCGAATCGTTAAGGCCAAAGCCGGTCACAAGAAGCGAGCAGCTTCCCGCGATTCCGATAACGCTCATAAAAAATCGTTTTTTATATCTCAGTATGTTTCTGGCCGTCACCTTGGCCGTAAAGCTCATTCTGTTCCAAAGCGGGCGGATATACTCTAGCATTATCCGCTTTCCGGCCTTGGGAGCCTTTGGCCGCATCAAAGTTGACGGCATCTCACGAAGCGCCGCGAATGAAGCCGAAAGCGTAGCTATACCCGTGCAAAAGGCCGAAGCAAATATCGCTGCCGCCGCAATGCCAATGCGAAACGGAGTTCTTATATTTGGTATGCGGTACATAATGCCGTAAGCATTCAAAATCACCGTAGGCAGCAGCCAGAAGCCTATCAAACAACCTGTAAAGGCGCCGCTGACGCAGGCCAGCATCGCATAAATGAAATATTTTGAGATGATGGTCCCCGTGCTGTAGCCTAAGGCGCTGAGCGTACCCATCTCGATGCGCTCTTCCTCTATCATCCGCGTCATGGTAGTAAGGCTGACCAAAGCCGCAACAATAAAAAATATCACAGGGAACACCTTCGCTACGTTGCCTATGCGCTCTGTGTTGGATTCATAATCGTCATATCCAGGATTGGCCGAGCGGTCGTCAACATACCACTTGCCCTCCTGCGTTTCGCCATATGCTTCTATGTTGTCGATAACGGCGTCTATGCGCGCTTGATATTCACCGCTGAAAGCCGAATAGCCCTCCGGGTTATCGATAAGTATCTCCGCGACCGTATATGTTGGCCGCAGCATTGCCATTGCGGGCAGCTTATTGCTTAGCGACATCACCGCGTTGCCGGAGGCATAGGCAAAGCCGTTTGATCTTCCGTTGCCTACTGTGCTGTTGCCTCGCTCATATATCCCAACGTATTTTGGGCTGTATGCAAAGCCCACTACGCGCAATTTTTGATTGCCGGATTTGCCGAAGAACTCTACCCAGTCCCCAAGCCTTATGGTATATTCCTCCAGAAGCATCGCGTCCAGAGCCACTTCGCTATCATCCATGGGCAGACGGCCGCTGTGCATTTCCAGCTCGTTCATCTTTTCATCAGGCTCAAAGTCTATGTCGTATTTTGCTCTTAAGCTAAGTATTCCGCCGCTTTTTTCTTCAGCCTCCTTTATTGGCAGCGAGCGGACGCACAGATTCAGTTCCTTATCCTCATAGATCATAAGCGCGTCAACATAAAGTCCGGGACGCACCGCTTTTACGTTTTCCATTTCGCGTATGACCTTGATATTGTCCGCGGAAAGTCCCTTTGAGCATAATACGCTTATATCCGACATGTTCGAGCTTTGAAACAGATCGTCGCCCGCTT
>CAYPAH010000003.1:9608-22292 GCA_964408655.1 uncultured Oscillospiraceae bacterium
TTCATGTCTGGGCTCGTTGCCCGCAACCCCGCAAAAAACGCCGTGCCTAACGCGCAAATAGCAAAGATGGACAAAAAGCGTGTCATCGTCCCCTTTATTTCGCGTATCAGGTTTTTATGCAGCGGGTTCATCTTCATCTTACCACTCGATCTCCTCGATCGGCGTAGCCTTCTTGTTTTCAAGGCATGAAGAAACTACTCCGTTGCGGATCTTTATTATTTTATCCGCCATGGGAGCTATTGCCTGATTATGAGTGATGATGATAAGCGTCATGCCCGACTTTCTGCACATATCCTGCAAAAGTTGCAAGACCTGCTTTCCGGTTTGATAATCAAGAGCGCCCGTTGGCTCGTCGCAAAGCATCAGCTTTGGATTTTTTGCAAGAGCCCGCGCAATGGAAACGCGCTGCTGCTCTCCGCCCGAAAGCTGCGCCGGAAAGTTATTCAGCCTATCCCCCAGACCCACCTCTTCAAGCACCTTTGCGGGAGTTAATGTGTTTTTGCATATTTGAGACGCAAGCTCCACATTTTCAAGCGCTGTAAGGTTTTGCACCAGATTATAAAATTGAAAAACGAAGCCTACCACCTCGCGCCTGTAGTTTGTAAGCTTGCGCCTGTCGTAATTTTCAATATGTTCTCCGTCAACTATTATCTCGCCGTCCGTGCAGTTATCCATGCCGCCCAATATATTCAAAAGAGTGGTCTTTCCCGCTCCGGAAGGGCCGACGACTACGCAAAGCTGCCCTTTTTCCAAAGAAAAATCCACGCCAGCCAAAGCGTTGATCTCTATCTCGCCGACTTTATATTTTTTTGTTACTCCGGAAAGCGAAATATATGCCATTTTCTTCTCCTATCCGATCTTCACAGCGATTATCTTCGCGCTCTCGCCGCTTCCGTATTGTCCGCGAGTGCCAACAACAAGAATATCATTGAACACGGCCGGAGTTGATTCTATTCGCGAGCCCATATCCAAAGAGTAGATCAGCTCCCCGTTTTCCGCATCAAGCATTCTCATCCATCCCGCACGGTCGCATTGTATTACATAAGCCTTTTGTTCTTCATCGTAAATAACGACCGGCGAACTCCAAAATCCGTTTTCCTGCTCATAGCGCCATTTTTCCTCTCCGCTGACCTTATCAAGCGCCAATACGCAGGCTCCGCGCGTTTCTTCTCCATCGACGTTTATATATGGTATCATGGTGCAGTTGAATATCACCAGATCCTCTATCTGACCATGCCCCGCATGAGGCGTTCCCAAAGCCCCCCTCGTGTCGCCGGGATCGCCCGTATCCACGACAGGAACTTCATTTTCCCAAAGCACTTCGCCTGTTTCAGCCTCGTGTTTTCGCATATATCCGCAGCTGTTCGTTCCCGCCAGAGTAGCCGTATATAGATAATGCCTGCCCTCCTCTTCCGAAACGACCACGGTGGCGTCACTTTCGTTGATAAGGTCTATGGCATACACAAGCCGCATACCGTTCAAGTCTATGCATTGCAAAAAACCTCCGTTATCGGTGACAAAAGCATAGTCCCCCAAGGCTGCAACGGAACTTTCAATGCCCCATTTGCGCATACCGTCCTCTTCTCCGTATGCATCGGCGCTATAGAGATATTTTACCAGAGTTTCCGGCGAGATCGAAAGCTTTCCCGTGTTTGGGTCAAAGCTTGTATTGAGCACCGCGCTATATAATATGCCGTTCTCTCCGGGAATAAACAGCGTATCGGCCCGCGCGTCTATCAATCCTCCGCCGTCGTATGCCTGAAAATTTCTATATGCGTCGCGGTCGGTTCCGCCAAAGCTCCAGATCACCTTGTTTTCTATCAGCGATATAGCTCGCAGCCATGCGCCTCGTCCGTCTATTTCGTCCTCAACACCCTGACCCACATACATCACCGGATATCCCCGCGGGTCAAGCAGCGCCGTCCCCTTCATCACAACTCCGGTTCTCACAGGCTCTCTGGTCTGTCTTCCCGTCTCAAGCTCGTTGAAGTATATTTTGCCGTCCGCTGCCGGATAGATGAGTTCCGTAAAGCCTTCTTTGTTTTTAAACTCCTCAGCTACGCCTAATACCTTGCGCACTTCTTCATCCCATTTTATTATAAGCGGCATACCCGTCCATCCTGTGCCCTGCCAAACGTCTCCTCCCGCAGTTTGCAGTGTGCCAAGCTTTTGTTCCCATATCCTTGTCAGCGTTTTTTGCGATATGTTCTGTTTCCCGAATACGAATGACGCTCTGAAGGGGTCAGAAGCGAATGTGCTCAAGCCTTCTATTTTTGTATAAGCCTCACCGGAGCCAAAGTTTATTCTGTTTTGCCGTTCATACATTTCAACAAAGCCGCCGCTTTCGATCACTGCGGATCGAAAGCCGTAGCGCATCGATGCTTCCAGACTTTGCGCCGGTATTTCGAGATTCTCTTCTTCAAGCATCCCGCTGGATTCAGTTTCTCTTTCGGCAGTGACAAGCGGAGGTGTGGCAGCGGGAGCCTCATCTGTTTTGTTATTTGTATTTAAAATATATCTTTCAAGAAAAAAGCCCATTCCAAACAGAATAAGCACAAAAAACAATAAGCTTCCCAAGCGCAGTATGCTGCGTCTTCTCATCATTATTTGTCTTCTGCTTTTTCTCTTTGCGCGCTTCATCAGTCTCAATCAGGCCGGATCGGCGGCGGCGTCTTGTTCGTTCTCTTCCTCTTCGACAAGTGGTTTTTCGGGTATTTTATCTATGCTATTCACAAATTCAAGCGAACCAGTACCGCTTTCAAATCTTGCCGGCGGATCGCAGCGTCCCGCAACGGTTATATCATCATTGATGCCAAAGAGGAACATTCCGGTTCCCTTGCTTCCGCCCTCCGCATCTATCGTTACCGCTCCGTCAACCATGATGCCATCGACCTCCGCGCCATGATAATCGCCAAGATTTGTCACCTCAAGCCTGGCTCCATCCTGCATGTGCAATATCCCTGCGCATTTAAGGGCGCAATAGTAATCCGTAGTTTCAGCAAGCAAATAAGCTCCCTTTGATAAGGTCACGTCATTTTTCAGCGTATGCACCGCGCTTTGGCTGCCGTATGCTTTTATTTCGGTTCCATCCTCCATCAAAACAGATTGGGCAATAAGTCCGCTTCCCTTTTGTCCGTGCAGATCCATAGAGCTTCCGGCTTTTACCGTAAGGTTTCCAGAACAATGTATTCCGTTAGTCAATGCCTCGATGGATAGTCCGCTTCCGCCTATCGTCGCGTCGCCAAGGCAGCCTATCCCGTCCGCTCCCGCGACTATGCTGATGTTATCCAAAGTCAAGGAGCAGCCATCTTCCAAGCGTATCACGCAGTCTCCGCCGCTTGTTATGCTGTTTCCTCCGCCTATCAGTGTTATGCTGCCGCGCCGCTTGCTCAGCTTTAGCATTTCGCCCGCCAGATCGACGCTGCCGCCAAGCACGGCGGTGTCGCTTTCGCCTTCTTCAAAAAAGGCGATAAGATCGGCCGCCGTATAAATACCCTGCGACGGGTCGGACAGGTCAATATGATAATCCTCTGTTATTTTTTCTTCTCCGCCACATGCGCCAAGCAAAAAGCACAGGCACAGCAACAAAACGGATGATAGAATGCGTTTTTTCACCTTGTTTTCTCCGTACTTGAATTACTGGATTCAGTATACCATAAACCGGTCGCTTTCTCTATGGCTTGTATATGCTTTGCAAGCGCTCCGCAGCCTTTATTCCATCTACCGCCGCGCTGACGATACCGCCCGCGTATCCCGCGCCCTCGCCAACAGGATACAGCCCACGGCACCTGCTCGCCTCTCCGTTTTCATCCCGGACGATCCGTACTGCCGCGCTTGTGCGGCTTTCTACCGCGGTAATCACCGCGTCCCGCATATCAAAGCCTTTTATGCGCCTTGCAAAAGCCTTTATTCCTACGCGAAGGGCTTCCGTGATATAATCCGGCAAACACGTTTCCATTGCGCAAAGCTTCACGCCGGGGCGATAACTCGGGTGAACGCCGCCCAGCGAAGAAGGAATCTTTCGCTGCAAAAAATCACCAACGCAGCACACCGGCGCAGAATAATCAGCCCCACCTGCAAGATAAGCCTTTTGCTCAAGTGTTTCTTGAAATCTTATTCCCGCAAGAGCGTCTTCGCCAAAGTCCGAAGGGAATACCTGCGCTACGACCGCAGCGTTCGAGTTCGCACCGTCACGGGAATAATAGCTCATTCCGTTCGTCACCACCTGCCCGGCCGCAGATGATGAAGGTATCACCACCCCGCCCGGACACATGCAAAACGTATATACGCCGCGCCCGCTCACCTGTTCACTTAAATGATATTCCGCCGCGCCCAAACGTGAGTTTCCAGCCCATTTGCCAAACTGAGCCTGATCTATCATTTCGCGCGGATGCTCTATGCGCACGCCTACCGCAAACGGCTTTGGCTGCATTTCCATACCGATATCATGCAGCATTCCATAGCTGTCTCTTGCCCCCTGGCCTATTGCAAGAATACAGGCGCAGCATGAAATGATCTTTTCTTTCCCTCTCTGAACCGCTTTCACGGCATATACGGCGCCATCCTTAATCAAAAGCCCGGTAAGCTTGGTTTGAAAAAGCACCGTTCCGCCAAGTCGAAGTATCTCGTTTCGCATGTTTTCCACAGTAAGCTTCAGCTTGTCCGTTCCAACATGCGGTTTTGCCTGAACGCATATCTCCCGCGGCGCGCCAAAGTCCGCAAGAGTTTCAAGAACAAAATGCGCGCGCGGATCCTTTATGCGCGTCATCAGCTTTCCATCGGAAAACGCGCCCGCTCCGCCCTCGCCGTACATCACATTGCTTTCATCGTTCAATATTCCGCCAGAGCAAAAAGCTTCGACATCCTCGCTCCGCTCCCGCATATTTTTTCCGCGTTCCAGCACCACAGGCTTATATCCGTTTTTCGCCAGGCAATAAGCGGCAAACAGCCCCGCGGGGCCAAGACCCACTACCAATATCGGGGCGTCCATTCTTTTGCTTCCCATGACAGGATCGCGCAACACATGCTCCTCCGCCTTTTCAACATTGGCCGCGCCGCGCGAAAGTATCTTTTCTTCATCTTTCCCGTCAAGCTCCAGACGAAGATTATAAAGCTGAACTATTTCATCCTTTTTTCTTGCGTCCGTGGATATGCGAACCACACTATATCCGCCTATAGCGCTTTCCGGCATAGCAAGAGCCCTCGCTGCAAGTTTTTTGAGCGAGGACTCCGGCATTGTAAGCGGCAGAGCTATATTTTTTAGTATTATTGCCATTGATTATCTTTCCCGTGATCTATTTGATAGTAACATGCACCGTATCGCTGCTTAAGGTGTAGCTCATCTGGCTGAGCATTTTTTCATCCGGCGCCCTAAGCTGAATGCGCAGGTCATATTCCCCCGGAGTAAGATCCGTAACATCAACATAAAGCATGAGATCCGCCCTATCGAGCTGCTTCATAAGAGAAACTCCGCCCTTGAGCTTCATGCTCACGGTATCCGGCGATATTTTAACATTTGTTCTTTTTGATGCGCCGTTGATCTTTACGGACATATCCTGAAAATCATTTTCTTCCTGTTTTTCGCGAATGTCTACGTATACGCTCACCAAATCATCCTCCTTGGTGAGAGTCACTCCCTCTGGCACTATCAGCTTGGCCGTTGTAAGCAGGCTTTCGCTTCTTCCCGCCACATCTATGCTCTCTACCGCGATCTCGCTAAGCACATCGATGACCTCCGCCTTCCCAGCAACATCTACGGTAGTCGGCGTAACGTTTATCGCCGCTATCTCATAATTGCCGGCAAGGTTATCAGCTCCCATAAGAGAGGAAATGGCGTTTACCTTGAGCGTTTTTTTGTGCACGATCGTCTGCTTTACGCTTACCGAGGCCAACTGCCCATATAATATAGACGCATCCGTAGCGTTTCCACTTGCATCCATAAGCGTTATGGTCATAGCTTCGTTATAGCTTTCCGTCCGAGAGGATAGATCGATAAAGCATATGCCCTTTGTTACGTTTGAAATGTCCTGTGCCGCGCCCTGAATATCTATCTCAGTGCGGCTGAGCACAGGCTCCGCCGCCCAATAACCCTCTGGAAGATTGGTAACGATCTTATATTCGACAGGTATTCGTTTCGTCACAAGATCGTCTATCTCTACTTCAACCGTACCCGGCGTAACGCTTTCAACTGTTCCGTTAGTGCAGGTAGCAAACACAGGCAAAGAATATTCACCCGCGTCCGTGACGTTGCGAAGGCTTATCGTTGCCTTAACGTCATTTGCTTCAACGTCGGCATATTTTGTTAGCTGAACATCTACCTTAGCGGACAGATCCGCCAATATCTCCGCACGATTCCCGCGGATAATGAGCTTTCTTGAAATTAGGTCGGCCTCGCCTTCAAAGCTCGCGCTGATATTGGATAGCGTCTTTTCGCGGACTGGATCCTGATCCATCATCACATATCCCCATATAAGCATGGCAAATATAAAGGAGATGATCTTAAAAACCAGATCCTTTTTGAAAAAGCCTTTTATTTTTTCAATTATCGGGGAAGCATTTTTATTCTTATTTTCCATTTTCACCGCTCCTCCGTTTGAATATCGGCGCGGTAGCACCGCCGCTTTCCTTCAAAAACAGTGACTCCAGCAATCCGCGAAGCGCTTTGTCATCCACATAGCGAATAAGTCTTCCCTCTCTTGCAAAGGATATCACGCCAGTCTCTTCTGATACTACTATAGTTACGCTGTCAGAAACAGAGGATATTCCAAGAGCAGCCCTATGCCTTGTGCCGAGTTCTCTTGATATTCCGGTTTCTTCCGACAAAGGCAGAAAACAGGCCGCCGCCAATATCATCTCTTCACGAATGATAACTGCGCCGTCATGCAAGGGTGTGTTCGGTTCAAAAATATTTTCTATCAGAGGCGCCGAGATCAAGCCGTCGATACGGGTGCCCGTGCTCACCACGTCGCCCAGGCGCGTGTGCTGTTCAATAACTATAAGCGCGCCGACACGCCGCTTCGCCAAATGCGTGACCGCAGCATGTAACTCGCGCACCACCTGATTAGATTCGGGTTGAAGTCTTCCAAAGAGGTCGCCGCTTAAAAGCTTTCCTCTGCCGATATGCTCAAGGGTACGGCGTATTTCCGGCTGAAACAGAACAACGATGACCACGATTCCCGAAGAGAGCACCGCGTTAAGTATCCACCCAAGGGTGGATATCTGAAAGATATCGCTGACCAGCGCCGCGATGAAAAGCAGGCCGACGCCCTTTAAAACCTGATAAGCTCTGGTTTCGCGAGTGAGCAGGAGCAAGCGGTAGATCAAAACCGCGACCACGATTATGTCGATCGCGTCCGCTATGCGAAATTGAGACATACCGCTTGATATCGTCTGAACCAATACGTCGTATGCCAATGACTATACCTGCCTTTCACTCTTTTCTAAATGTCGTGTAGCTTACATTATATAACACTCTTGCCGCCGCAAAAGCCTATTCAACAATAATTCACCGAAAATTCATGCCTTTTCTTATTTTTGCTTTGCGCTTTTCGAGTTCTTCTATGGTCAATAAATAGTTTTCATATTCCAAGGTTTTTTCACTTAGTTTTGTGCTGCTGAGTTTTCCGGTATTTTTATATTCGTTGTTGCTCAAGTCATGCAGCTCGTCTTCCATCATCTGGGCGCGCGCACGCATCTCTTCAAGTTTTTCCTGAGTCAAAAACAAATGATTGTCATCTTGCTTCATTACCGGTCACCTCATATGCTCTTGCTTTCCTTATATTACCTAAAGCAAAATACTATACTGATTATATGATAAATTTTTTACTCTCCTTTGTCAATCGTAATCGCCCGCCGCGCTAATAAATCGATAAGCCCCGACTGAAGAGCAGCAGCGTCAGCGCCAGCAGCGCAATGCATGATATGCTTAAAAAAGCTCCCAAATAAATGTTTCCCTTGCGGCCTTCGCTCCCCGCATAAATGCAGTATGCAAGGTTATATATCGCCATAGCGGCAAGCAGGATTATTATCATAATTTATTCCGCCTTTGTTCGAACATATGAATCCCTAAGTATAAGATTCACCTTGACAGTAGCCTCCGTCACGGGGTATTTGCTTTTCCAGTCATATTCCTCCCACGACTTCAAATCGCGAAACGACATCGAAGCCACCTTGCCCAGTTCAAAGGAATCGCAGCCGAGATCTCTGCAGGTGATAAAAACTCCGCGGATGGCGTTTTGAATGTGTGTCTCAAGCTCCTGCCTTAGTCCATTATCCCATTCTCTGGTCGCTTCGTCATATGTATCCATATATATCTCGCAGGCAAGCGATACGTCTATATGCACACGCGGCTTATCGTCAAGCTCAAGCTTTACCTTCGGTTCTTTTCCCTGAGACAGGTGTACGGAAAGCATCTCTCCGTTTTCTCTTGCATAGCTTATATGCGTTTTGCCAAGATCTCCCCTCGCCATAAGCATATATTTAGTCTCTTCGCCATTGAGAGTACCCACCATTTTCGCCCCGTCAAAAAGAGCCGCTCCCTCAGCATATGCGGCCATGCCGCCAAAGCGCTTTACTCCGTTTATCGTGCCCTCGCCGCTTTGCGATCCGCCGGAGCCGCCTCCGCCCTGACTTCCCCCGCTCTGTCCGCCGCCGCTTTGCCCCCCGCTCTGGCTGCTTCCGCTTTGCAAAATGTTCATATCTATTCCGCCGTACTGCACCGTAGGGTCGTAGCGCTGCGTCATCACGGCCTCGCATATCATGGCATAGTTTGCCATAGGAACGATTCCTTCAAGGCGGTTGCTGTATATTATGCTTCTTTGCATCTGCAAAAGATCGGGACTGTTTTTCACCTGTAAACCCTCTTGAAAAACCCGCGGATCGCACTTCACTATCATCAGCTTTATTGAATCGCGCAGCTTCATCGTAGAAAAAGAGAGAGAAAAGAGCTGTTCGATCCCGCCCTCTTTGGCCAACTCCTCCGAAAAGAACACCAGCGCCGTTCTCGAAAAATTCAATTCATATGGAAGTCCGGCCGTAGCTACCGATATGGCTTCAAAAATCGTGTCTCCCTCCGCGCCTATTATTATGCCTTGATTACCTTCTCCCGAGCTTCCCCCGTCTTCACCCGCCGCCGCGTAATATTGCAGCAAAAACGAATATGAATACTTTTTGTTTTCGCCCTTGTCAATGCCAAAGGACTGAACATATCCATATTCCTCTATCTGCACGGCTCCCATGCAGGCAGCAAGGAGCAGGGACAGGCACAAAACGATCGTTAAAACTAAAAGCTTTTTTATAATATTCATTTCTATGCCTCCGCCTTTTTTTTGCGTTTAAAGCAGGATAAGACCACCCCCGATATCAACGGCAGCCATACGATCAAAAAACCGTAATTGTCCATCCAATCTCTAAGCGCCTCAAAAACGCCGTAAAAACCGCTGTGCTGCCATAGCTGCGCAAATATCATCCATGCGGAAAAGCTGAGCAGCGGCGGACGGATATCCGCAAATCCCGTAGCTCTGCAAAAAAGGCAGCCCGCGCCGTATTGAAGATATGCCGCTGCGGGAAGCATCGCAAAGAACCACAAAAACAAACCAAGCTTATCCTGCCTGAGATAATAGTTTCCGGTCAGCACGGTCATATCCACACGAAAAAGCGGCATATATATATCCTTTATCTGTGTGCTCGTGAATGTAAAAGCTAATGCAAGCTGTGTTAAAAACACTGTCGCCACAGCAAAAGCAGCGGCGATCCATATCGTTTTTTTTGCATTATCGCGTCCCTGCATCCCTCCGCTAAGGCTCAGCATACAAAGCATGGCCGGAAGCGCTCGAAACGAATTTGTCACAGTTCTCTCAGCTATTTCATAAACCGTGTCGCCAGGAAATGGGAACAGACGAAACCACGAAAAAGCCTTTACAGGCAAAAGAATAGCCGCCAGCAATCCGGCAGCTGCCAGCGCCGCCACGCATTTTGCGCTGCGCCCGATCCTTTCAAGGCCGCCGTAGGCTATATATATCGTTCCCAGGGCGACCCATGCGATTATCGCCTCGTATCTGCTGATAGGAAAAACATAGCTGTGTAATGCTCCAACAAAAACAACTTGAATGCTGTATGCCTGATAGAGCAAGGCCGCCGCCAGAAGCAGCATACTTACACGCCCGAACACCGGCCCCATCGAATATAGATAAAAATGCGAAAGGTCGTCGCAGCGCGACCTTTTCATCAACCACGCCGCTATCAAAGCCCCAAGCAAGCCCACGCCAATGCCAAGCGGCAGCCATATATAGCTCGTATTCCCGTTTTCATACGCATATGCGCTGTTGAGCGCGAAAATGCTGGCGCAGACGATCGCCGTAGCCAAAGCGCACACGCCCTCCTGCTTTCCAATTCTTCCTTCACGAAGTTTCATAGCTTATCTTCCATTCACTTTGGTATTTGTATAATCCGTCTGCTTATGGTGCATCGTCACCAAACCGCGCCTTATCATGGGACGCTTTGAATAAAGCTTGGGCGAGAAAGGCGCTAAAAACGGCACTCCATATGATTTTAAGCTGGCAGTATATGCAAGCAGCAGCATAAGCGCCGCTGCAAAGCCAAGCAGACCGCCGAGCCACGCGGCCAGCACCAGTCCGATCCGCAGATAAGAGGCCGATATCTGCATTTCATAATCCGGTATGCAAAAATTGCCAAGTGCCGAGATCGCGACTATTATCAATATGACAGAGCTCGCAAGATTCGCTGAAATAGCGGCCTGTCCCAATAGCAAGCCTCCCATTATGCCGATGGTCTGGCCTATGCTTCCCGGTATTCTCATGCCCGCCTCGCGTATAAGCTGAAAAATGAGCAGAAGGAATATCATTTCCATGCCTATTGAGGCATACACCATCTTTCTTGAATTAACTATAGTAATCAGTATTTCAGCAGGCAGTATGCCTTGGTGGTAAAGCGTTAACGCGATAAAGTAACCCGGCAGCAGCGTTGAGGCCAGAGCGCCGGCAAATCGTATTACCCGCACGATAGTCCCCTGTGGTTCACGCAGAAAAGCATCCTCTGCGCTTGCCATCATTGAAAACAGGGTAGCAGGCATTATATTGGCGAATGGACTTCCTTCAAGCAGCAGCGCAACGTGTCCCTGCATGATATAGCAGGCCGTGCGATCAGGTCTTTCGGTTGAAAGTATCTGCGGAAATACCGATAGCTTTTTCCGCTCCGTCAACTGTTCTATCGTTCCTATGCTGAGTATCATTTCAGTATCAATGCTCGCGAGCCTTCGCTTCACCTCAGAAAGCAGATCCGGATTCACCATGTCGCCGCGATATAATATTGCTGCCTTTACTCCGTTTTTTGCTCCCGCGCCGCGAAACTCGCAAACGAATTGCGGCATACGCAGCAAACGACGCAGCAATGTTATATTTGTGCGAAGATTTTCCGCGAAGCCCTCCTGCGAGCCGCGTATCACCTTTTCATTCTTCGGTTCTCCTATGCTGCGATGCTCGGGTCCTCTTGTGTCGAGCACCACGGCCTTATCGGCGCCCTCAATAAACACCACGCTTTTGCCATCCAATATGTCTATACTGATGCTCTGCCAGTTATCATCCATCTTCACGTCGGACATGGTAAAAACATTCTCCACCGCATAATTCGCAAGGTCACAATTATCGGGCGGCTTTTTTCCGCGCATTCCGTCGCGTATGACAAAGTCGTTCACCGCGTTTCCATCAGCCATTCCTGAGACAAACACGCATAGCGCGTTTATGCTGCCGCAAAAGTGGAAATGGCGAAGCGTAGCGTCAGAATTTATGTCGATATAAAACTCTTTTTTCAGCTTCGCTTCACACGCTTCGATAGTTTTCGGCATTTTCTCGTCCGATCTTGTTTCGTCCCTTATTTCACGTTCCGGCCAGCCTCCCCAAAATCCAGGCTGTCCTTTTTCGCTTTCCAGCAGCTCAAATGCGGCGGGTTTATCGCCAAAGCCGAGATTATGGATTATTTTTTCCGCCAAGCGCATAGCAAACACCTCACTTTACTTGATTCATTATCTGCATTTTGCTGGAAGAACATACAAAGAGCCCCGCATTTTCCATGCGGAGCCCTATTTTTTTGCTGCAATATTCAAGTTTTACTTTCCGGCTCTATATGCCGACTGCACGCAGGCTTGATGGCGCGGGCATGGCTTGCTTGTTTCATGCACCTTTGAATTCTTCAAATGTATGCAAAAATGCCCGTCGAAATTATTGCTTCGCGTAGGATTTGACATATGCGGCATACAATGCATACTCGCCGCTACGGTCTTTCCGGCATAAGTCACCCATATCGGCCTTCTGTCCCATGACCATTTGCCGCCCGCTATTCGTTTCATTATCGCCGTATCTCCGGAGGTTATCGGTTCAACATCCGCATGATACCAGCCGCCAAAGCGCCTTGCGCGGAAGCTTAGTCCGGTCTTAACGTCCGTGACCGTAAAGCGCGCGCCTTTATGCAGCCATTCGTTGCCGCCCTTGAACCAGTCAAACATTATTACCGTTCCTTTAAGCTTGGTAAGGTTGGCCGTTTCTTTTTTCAGTTTATTTGCGCTGTCATAAAGCGTTTTTAAGGTTTGCGTGCCCGCTATCCCGTCCGCGCTTGAAAAGCCCATCGCTTTTTGATATTCCAGCACGGCGGATCTCGTTTTTGCGCCATAGC
>CAYPAH010000003.1:22342-29520 GCA_964408655.1 uncultured Oscillospiraceae bacterium
TCCTTGCTTAAAAACCCGCGGTCATAAAGCTCGCTTTGCAGCTTTTTTACCTCCGCGCCCTCCATGCCCATTTTCAGCATACTTCCACCGGCTGTAGAGGATTCGCTCATGGTGAGATATGTTCTGTGGATATACCCCGCTTGATCGTTGACAACCGCAAAGTACCACTCGCCTATGATAGCCTTTACCTTTACGCCTTGTCCGGCGGAAAGGGTCATAACGGAATAAGCATCCTGCCCGGGGCCGCCGCGCAGACAGGCGCCGTCGGTCTGCACATATGCGCCGCGGCTGCCTGTGGAATTAACGAAGAGATAATCCTTTGAAATATAACCGACTTCATCGTTATACAGCACTCTGTACCATCCGCCCTCGTTTGAAATGACGGACAGCTCCGTACCAAGAGAAAGCTTTGCAAGAACCTCGGCGTCCTTATCGGGCAGCACACGCACGTTAACGTCCTCGGCCGTAACTATGCCCGTCTCGGCATTTTGCGCCAGAGCCAAAGAGCAAAGAGGCAGTATGCAAAGTATAGCCGCAAGCAGTATTCTTTTTATAAGCTTCATACTTTCGCCTCCCTTTCTCTAAGAATAAGGCCGAGCTCGTATATGTCCTGTTCTAAAACAGGCTTCAGCGAACGGTTGTATATGACGCTTGCCGGATGATATAAGGCAAAAAGCGTATATTCATTACCGTTTATCCCGACTTTTAAGGCCTTGCCGTGAGCTTCTCCCACAGTCATTGCAGCCTTACCCGACAATTTTAGAACCGCATTGAGCGGGGTGTTGCCAAGGGTCGCAATGATGCATGGCGACACCAGCTCGATCTCGCGAAGCAAAAGCGACGATCCCGCTTCGACCTCTTTGCCCGTCGGCGTCCTGTTTGATATGCTTTTCGGCTTTACATTTGTCGGCCTGTATTTAACCGCGTTCGTCACGAATACTTCCTCACGAACGATGCCCGCTTGCTGAAGCATAGAATCGAGCTGTTTTCCGGCCATGCCCACAAAGGGTTTGCCGCACTTGGCTTCCTCGCCGCCCGGAGCTTCGCCTATAAGCATAAGCCTTGCGCCTATAGCGCCTTCGCCGAATACCGGATGTGCATGATCTCCCGTTTTTTCATGGGTCTGCATGACAAGCTGCGCGGCATATTCGCCATATAAACGGCGAAGCACATCATCCTGCCGCATCGTCATCACTGTTTGCTCCTACCGGAGGATTTGATTGAAGCAGCACGCTGTAATTATAGCGCAAACGCTCGGTGGCCTGCGCGATGCTTCCCGCTTCGCCGGAATTTATCGATCCCAGAAGATCGTCAAGCGCTACTTGCAGAGTGCTGCGCTCTGTTTCGGAAAGAGTTTGCACCGCGGCAAGATAATTCTGTACCTCTCCGACAAGCTGCTGCGCCGAAACCATAGCGTCGCTGTTCCACTGTGTCGCGGTATATCCGAAGGGCGTGTGTATAGAACACAGCGTATCGGTAGTATAGGCCATCTGCAAATACTGCTCGTAGGTATAATCCGTATAAAGCAGATTTGACATATAAAGCTTGAGCACCTCGGGGTCAAACTCTCGGTATGGCGAATCTGAATCAATAAGGGTAACACAACTGGCCTGAACATATTCCTGCGGGCAATAAGATGTAGCGATCTGTCCCGAAAGCATACATATATTCGTTTTAATATGCATATCGCAGCTTTCCTGCGGAACGGCGGTCTGTTCAAACCAGTCAGTGACCGGCACCCGCTCGTTCGGGTCTTCATAGCAGGCTTCGGTGGCAAGCTTTCCGGAGACCGCGCAAACGGTACGTTTTGTAAGCCCCAACGCAACGGGCGATTCGTCGATTATAGGCTTATCGACATAGCCATCCAGTATCTGCGACATGAATGCCTGCCATAGCGGCGCGGCATATTTGCCGCCGGTAGATTCCTTTTTCAGCTTTTGATTATAATCCTCATGGCCTATCCATACGACAGCCGTACAATATGGGGTCATTCCCGCAAAGTATACGCTGCGGTAATCGGAGTTCGTTCCGGTTTTTCCAGCCACCGTCATGCCGTCTATCTTCGCTCTTGTTCCTGTTCCGCTCCTCACGGCGTTCGTAAGCACATCCACAAGCATATATGCGCTTGAAGGTTTGAATACCTGATGTGTTTTTTGAATATCCCTGCCCCGCAAAACGGTCTTTCCGCTGTCATCCACGACCCGCGTAAAGGAAACCGGCTCGATATATGTTCCCGCGTTGGCGATAGCGCCATATGCTCCCGCCATTTCTATTGGCGTTACGCCCGAGGTGCCAAGCGCAAGACCCGAGCCGTCCGCATTGATGCGCGAAGGATCGACGCCGAGTGATTCAAGATATTTTGCCGACACTTGCGGCGTTACCCTGTTCATCAGCACACGCGCCGCCGCCACGTTAAGCGAAGAGACCACGCCCCTTCTCAAGGTGATAGGGCCAATGTATTTTTCATCGCCTATATTCGGAAATCCCGCTTCCGTGTTCCATCCCGTTATCGGAGAAGGCAGATTATACACTATGCTTGCCGGCGATAATCCCAGATCCAGCGCGGGGCCGTATACGGCCAGCGGCTTTATTGACGATCCCACTTCCATAGCGCTTTGGTATGCAAGGTTCCATTGTTTTCTTCGCGTAGGCGTGTCTCTTCCGCCTACCACCGCAAGAAGCTCGCCTGTGTGCTGGTCAATAATGACCGCCGCCGACTGCGGCTGTCGAACTTCCAGAGTCGTGCCGTCAGCATTGGACTTTATCTTCACAGCAGCCGATGGGTCTGCCAGCGAAGGATAATTATCCCAGCTTTCAAGAGTCTGTTCCACGGTGTGCTGCATGTCGGTATCTACGGTAAGATAAATATGATATCCGCCTGTTCTAAGTTCGTTTTCTATAGCGGTGCGATTCGCCTTGGTGTCAAGAAGCTCGCGCTGTTCAAGCATATGAGTTATAACATCATAAATCGCATATTCCACAAAATACGGCATATCATAAAGCTGCTTTTTTTCAGAAAACTCAATGATGCTTACCGTGTCTGAAAGAGCTTTGTCTCTTTGCTCCAGAGTGATGAAGCCGGCCTCATACATGCACTCGATCACAACGTCGGTGCGTGCGTTGGTGATATCCATTTTATTTGATCCGTCTTCATACGTTCTCGAATATGTATTAGCTCTGGGATTTGTTACGTACGGCTTTTGCACCATTCCCGCAAGCATTGCGCATTCCCTTATAGAAAGCTCCTTTAGCTCCTTGCCGAAATAATCCTTTGCAGCAGTCTTTACGCCATAGTTGGAATCTCCAAGGAAGACATTGTTCAAATATGCTTCCAATATATCGCTTTTATCAAGTATCGTTTCGACCTCTAATGAAAGATACGCCTCTTGTATCTTCCGCTTATATGACTGCTCGTTAGAAAGTATTTTGTTTTTTATAAGCTGCTGGGTTATCGTGCTTCCACCATGCGTGTCGGCATTTCTAAGCGTATTGACGACAGCCGAAAACAATCGCTTGTAGTCTACGCCGTCATGCTTATAAAAACGAACGTCCTCGACCGAGATGACGGCGTTTAAGAGCATATCGGGTATTTCTTCGATATCCGCCCAATCGCGGTATTCCATGCCGGCGAAGGTCGTTATCAGGTTCCCGTTTCTATCGTAAAGATAAGAAGTCCTGTCGCTTCGCGTAAGCTGAGAAACATCCAGCTCCGGAGTTGTGTCGATATATGCCTTTGCCACACCCATGACCAGCCCGAATACGGCGACGCCGGACAAGACCAGCACGATAGCCATGAATTTGATCGTCGTAAAAAAGACGGAGAGCACAAATGAGCGGTCTCTTTGCCGGGGGATAAGCAGCTCGTCCTCATGGTGCTGCGCCGCAAAAACAGCAACAAATAAAGCCCGGACATGCTCCCAGCCTTTTTGAAGCGTTTCTTTTATTTGTTCCGGAAATTGATTCTTTTTTTCCATAAACGATCGCCTTTCCGTATTTCCCCGCATAATTATAGCACATATCGCCCCGCGTCTCAATATCGATTAGCACTGCATAAAGCAGGCGGCTCAGGGCGTAAAACAGCATCGGAGCAATGATTTATGGAAAATGGAATCTCATATCGCAGATCGCTGCATTCCCGCCGCAGGCTTCGCGTTTTTCTCGGCGCACTCATTCTTTTGCCGCCGGTAATACTCGTTTATTTGAGCATAAATCTTCGCCCCGTAATGGCCGCGCAGGCGGAGGCAAGAATACAGACCCTATGCACCAAAGCTATGAACGACGCAATATCTATCACTATGCAAAGCAGCAGCGCCTATGACGACCTTGTTAAGGTAAAAGAGAACGGCGAGCACGTATACCTGTTGCAGGCAAACGCCCAGGGGATGAACCTGCTTGCCTCAGGCTGCGCAGACGCGGCGCAGGATGAGATATCTCAGCTTGGCAAGCAGGGAATAGCGATCTCACTCGGCACAATAACGGGAGTTCCGTTTTTTTCAGGCAAAGGTCCCTATATCCGCGTCAGCTTTACCCCGGTGGGAAGCGTACAGAGCAGCTTTCAATCTGAGTTTGTCGCTGCCGGAATAAATCAAACGCTTTATCGCGTTAAGCTTAATTTGAACTCATCGATAAAGCTTATTTTGCCGGGAGTCACCGAAACGGTAAACGTTGGCACGGAGGCCGCCATATGTGAAAGCATTCTTGTTGGCGCGGTCCCGGAGGTATATACCAATGTAGAAGACACCGAAGATATGCTTAACCTTGTGCCTACGGAGCTGCCCTAAAACACCTGTCCCGCTCTATTGTGCAGCTTTATCTATATGTGATATAATTATTTTGTGAAAAAATTGATCGTTTGCATTTTAATATCGTGCTTATTAGCCTTTTCTTTCTCCTCAGCCGCGCTTGCCGCGCCGGAGGATGGCGAAGCGAGCGCTGAAAACGAGCTTATAAGATACGGCAGCACAGGCGAAAGAATAGTTCGCATACAGATCCGCCTACTTCAATTATAAGCCAACAGGCAACTTTCAAAACATGTCCGTACAAGCCGCCATACGCTTCCAACAGCTTCAGCTTGATGATAACGGGCAGCCGATCATTGCCGACGGCAGCATAGGCGCGCAGAGCATGGCCATACTTTTTGCCAAAACCGCAAAGCGCGTCGATATCGACGCTTCCATCCCCTTCGGCCCTCCGCTGACCGGCGCCGCAACGATCACCGGCACGCCCGCGACATGGGAAGAGATAAAACCCAAGCTCGCGCAGAATAAGCAATATCTTTTCACCGACTACAACACCGGAAACAGCTTCAGCATGACCTTGACGAACGTTGGCAACCATGCGGAAATGGAGTGCTCCACCGCGGCTGATACCGTCACGTTTTTGAGCTGCTTTGGCGGCGAATTCAATTATTCCAAACGCCCCATGGTGATGCAGCTTGACAATCAGAATATAGCCGCGTCAATGCAGGGCGAGCCGCACGGCGACGACACGATAAGTGGCAACGATATGACGGGTCATGTCTGCGTCTATTTTACCGGAAGCGCCTCTCATGTTGGCTCTCTTCCGGACGTAGAGCATATGAACCAAATAAGAAAAGCGGCGGGGCAATAAGGCTTTTCCCCGTTGAAATAACAATTTATAAGCAAAGGGAGATCAATATGCAAATACTCGTTACCGGCGGAAGCGGATATATCGGAAGCCACACTGTGCTCGCCTTGGCGGAGGCCGGCTATGACGTAGTTATAGCGGATAATTACAGCAACAGCAAGCCTGAGGCGCTGCGCCGCTTATGCAAGCTGGCGGGCAGGGATATCCCCTTCGCACTTTGCGATCTGGTCGATCCCCAAGCCACAGAAGATCTGTTTCGCTCATTTCCCGATATAGAGGCCGTAATACATTTCGCGGGCTTAAAGGCCGTTGGCGAATCGGTAAAAAAGCCGCTCTTATATTTTGACAACAACATAAAAAGTACGCTGAATCTTCTGAACTCAATGAAAGCTCACAGCGTTGATTCCTTCGTTTTCAGCTCCAGCGCCACGGTATACGGAGACCCCGCGTCGCTGCCGATATGCGAGGATTTCCCGCTGCATGTTACGAATCCATATGGGCGCACAAAGCTTATGATAGAAGATATACTGCGTGATGTGGCAAATGCCGAGCCGCAAATGCGCATTTCCCTGCTTCGCTATTTCAATCCCGTGGGCGCGCACCCCTCCGGAATGCTTGGCGAAGACCCGAACGGCATACCCAACAATCTGATGCCTTATATCGCCAAGGTCGCTATTGGTAAGCTTGACGCGCTGCCCGTATACGGCAACGATTATGCGACTCCCGACGGCACAGGCGTGAGAGATTATATTCATGTTGTGGATCTTGCGCAGGGTCATGTTGCCGCGCTTCGCGCTTTGAAAAGTCCCGGCGTTTACACTTATAATCTTGGTACAGGGCGCGGTTATTCCGTGCTTGAAACGCTGGCGGCATACGAGAAAGCCTGCGGACATGCCATACCATATATAATAAAGCCGCGCCGGAGCGGAGACATCGCCGCCTGCTATGCCGATCCTTCTCTTGCCGCGCGCGAGCTTGGCTGGAAAGCCACGCTAGGTATTGATGAAATGTGCAGGGATAGCTGGAATTTTCAGAAAAGCAATCCGAACGGTTACGGCGATTGATCTTTAATACAATTATATAATAAGCCGCAAAAACAAAAAAAGACCCCGAAATATCGGGGCTTTTTTGCTTTTCTCTAATTCACCGTTTTTATCCGCTACGCGGGAAAAAGGGGATTAGCCAAGCGATGCTGCGCTTTCGCGCTGTTGTTGAGGATTGTCCTTAGCGCATGTTTTGCTCTTTGCGAGCCTGGAAGCAAGCGGAGCAATAGATCGGACGATCGTTCTTGGGAACGAACGGGATCTTGGTGGGCGCGCCGCACTGTGCGCAAACCGCGTCATACATCTCCCTCTCGCCGTTGCGCTGGTTCTTGCGCGACGTTCTGCACTCCTTGCAGCGAATGGGTTCATTCTGGAATCCTTTTTCTGCGTAGAACTCCTGCTCGCCGGCGGTAAAAACAAACTCCTTGCCGCAATCCTTGCATACCAGTGTCTTGTCTTCGTACATTGGAATTTCCCCCCGCTAAACTAAAAAAATGTTTGACCCATGAAACGCGGCTGACCTGATCT
>CAYPAH010000004.1:0-28830 GCA_964408655.1 uncultured Oscillospiraceae bacterium
TCAATCCTGCGAAATTCATCATTTTCACCCTTGACTTTTATTAGCAGGTCTGTCTTCTTCGATCACCTCGGAATGTATCATGGTTTTCATAAGGGCGTTAAAGTCAAAGTTCTCATCGTGTTCCAGATTTTTGATCTCGTCCTTATGCATTGCTTTCTCCATTTTTCAATTAAAATTGTATCTATCGTTTTATTTGAACTAAAAGTGCGCTCTTTGCGGCAGCCAAGCATATATGCTTTATCTCAATTTCAAACACAATAAATATATTCGCCCATTTTTTTCAGTTTACTTCTTTTCCCATAATCAGTCAATATTCGAGTCGTGTAATATGATAATTTTCTTGTAAACTTTTTTACGCTGTCAGATTTTTTCAGCGCATTCAGGCTGCCCCACGCAAAATAAAAGCGCCTCCGTCAGCGTTTTCAATAGTATCTATTTCTTTTTTATATAGGGCGCGGAACAAAAGCCTATAAATAGCAAAGCATTGTCTTCTCTATCCAATAAGTATGAACAGCATTGGGAGCAAGGGCTTCAAAACGCTTCATTTCCAAATACATCGGAAGGCCGTCCGAAACGTCGTGCCAAAGATCGGTAAAAGCAAAATCGAAGTTCTCTTTTGCATAGTTTTTTCTCGCATATTCAAAAGCGTCGTCCTTGACAATAGAGATCTTATCCTTTTGCCGGAATTGCGGAAGTATGCAGCGCTGAAAAAGCTCAATTATATGGGGATTTTTCTCAACGATGGTGACCGAGCTTACCTCTTTTTTCAAAGACGCCATATATGCAAAATAGCCCAAACCGAGGCCGAAACTAAGCACCCTCCCCGAAGCTTGCGCGATAGGAGAAGCCATCGTATTGACTTCGTTTGGAGTAAGAGACATCCAAAGCCTGTCGTTTTCAAAAATGGCGGGATAGCTAAAGCCGCTGTCAAAATAGCCTATCTGCGGAATACGTCTTCCGTCAGCGCTGATAAAGATATCATCGCGGACAAAGGCTTCATAAGGCTTATAGTTTTCATGGCGCAGCGAGCAGTTGCCAAAGCCGGCCTGTTTTAACGATATCGACGCATAATAAGGGTCGGCATTATAATCGCCGGGACGCATACGCTTTATCATTTGCGGAAAGTAAGCGTGATAAAGCGTTCTGTCCGCGGCGCTTGCTTCAATATCAAGTCCCATAGCCGAAGCCATGAGCAAAGAAAACGCCGTTTCCTGTTCGATCCCGCATGAAAGCAGCTCAGCCACCATATCCTCTTTGATAAAGCAGGGCGTTTCGTTTAGATAATGGCTTAGCATATCCATTAAGCGCAGCTCATCATTTTGAGCGCTTTGTCTAAGGGATGAGCTCATACGCCGCGAATCCCCCGCATGGTCTGCAAAATGTCCTCTTGAACAACGGATTTAACGTCGAAATGCAGCATCTTGAAGGTGAATTGCAGAATAAAGCCTATGCCAAACACCGCTATGACCGTGCCCGCGCCCACCTTGGCCCCGAGCAGCCATCCAACGAGCAGAACCGAGCCTTCTATCAAGCCGCGCACCAAACCTATCGGAATCTTTGTCAGGCGTTTGCCAAGAGCCACCATAAGCGCGTCGCGGGGGCCGCAGCTAAAACCCGCGCCAATATAAAAATAGCTCGCAACGCAAATACACAGCTGTCCAAAGAGCATCATCAAAAGCCCCGGGATAAATTTATTCATCATAGGCACAAGATCCACCCAGCGCCAGAGATCTACGAGCTTGCCGATTATCAGCATATCGAGAATGGTGCCAAGGCCGACCTTTTCTTTTAATATTATGTCGATAATCAGTATCACAAAGCCGGAGAGCACCAGAATGTTTCCGTAGCTCGTGCCCGTAGCCGTGGAAACGCCCATGCTGAAAGCCTCCCATGGCGCAAGGCCGATATTTGCCTGAATCGTAAGATAAGAGCCCAGCGAAAAAAGCACAAGCCCCAACAACAGCCTTATTATCCTTTTCGGATAAGCGGTGGGAACGGTTTTTTCTTCTTTGGACAAAACTTCATTTGTGCCGGCTGTCATCAATTGAGCCTCCAGTATTTTTACGCCGCTCTCCCGCGCCGTTTCAATCTAGCACAGTCTAACATATCGCCGCGCAAAATAAAAGACATTTGCCAAGGCGCGCAAATGTCCGTCTCAATCGAAAAAGCTCAGTTGTCTTTCATATTGCTTTTCTTCAAAGGCGCATAAATAGTCGAATATGCGCCCGTTGTCATGCATGATGCCGTTTTTAGCGCAGTATTCGTGAAACAGCTTCATAAGCCGCTCGTTATTCGGGCTGTTTATCTCATATCTATCGCCATAGCTTCGGATATAGCGTTCCTTTAAGCCCGGAAACAAACGATCAAGCTGAGAATAAAAATATTCCCTGTTCCCCTCGCGCAAGGTCAGTCCCATTCCGAAGCAGATTATGCCGCAGACCTTCGCCTCGGCGCAATAATCGAGAATGCCCGAGATGTTTTCCTCTGTGTCGTTGATAAAGGGAAGTATAGGGCTAAGCCACACCACCGTAGCTATGCCCGCGTCGCGTAGCCGCTTGAGCGCTTCAAATCTCTCCTTCGTCGTGCTTACATTCGGCTCAAGCCTTCGGCAAAGCTCTTCATCATATGTAGTCAGCGTCATCTGCACCACGCATTTCGTCTTTTCATTTATCTTTTTCAGCAGCTCTATATCCCTTAAAATACGGGTCGATTTTGTTATCACGGTAAAGCCGAAGCCATGCTCATATATAAGAGAAAGAGCTTTGCGAACGTTGCCAAGTTCCATTTCCAGGGGGATATACGGGTCCGTCATAGAGCCGGTGCCTATCATGCATTTTTTGCGTTTGCGCTTTAAAGCGCTCTCCAAGAGCTCAATAGCGTTTTCCTTGACCTCTATATCCTCAAATTCATGCATCATGTGATAGCAACGGCTTCGTGAGTCGCAGTAAATACAGCCGTGAGAGCAGCCGCGATATAAATTCATGCCGTTTCTGGCAGATAATATCCCCTTAGCTTTGACGTAGTGCATGTTTCGCTTTGCCTCCGGAATACGTTATGATCCATCTTTTTCTGAATTCATCTCGGAGCGCCTTCAAAAGCTTTATTTTTTAAAGCGCTTTCCTGTGTTCATATATATAACGCCCGCTGTTATTACCGCAAAAAACAAGCCAAGACCCAGCCAGAATAAGATAGTTATTTTAAATATCTCGCTAATGGCAATTATCAGCCAGCAGCCCGCAAGCGCAAACATGAGCTTGCCCATAAAGTGGCATAGCGCTTTTTCATCATATTCCGCCTTTTTCGCTGACGGCGCGGTGTTATATCCCGCTATAAGTCCGGCGCCCTTACCTTGAGAGAATACGATCCCCAGTAAAATAAAAGCGCCTACAATCACATAATGAACAGTGTTTAGCATGTTTAACGCCCTCCCGCGCATATTTGCGTTTATTCAGGCTTAGTGTGGCTCAAGGTTTTGATAAAGCATTACCGTATCTGCTTATTTTATGCAGGTACGGATGATTAGTCAACATTCTCTGGCGAAGCTCTCTCTTATTAGCGTATCTCTTCGTTTTTGTTTATGATCCTATAAAAAAAGCGCCCCCTGAAAACAGGGAGCGCATATTACGCTTGATTATGCCTTCCACAAGCCATGCAGATTGCAATAGGCGTAGACGCTTATAACTTCATCGCCCTCGCACAAAGCAAAGCACAGCTCCGGTTTCATGCCGGGCTCGAGCAGCTTGCGCTGGTTGCCCGATTTGGTTTGCAGGGCGACCCACTGTATAGAATGCTCCGCTGTCATGGGATGTTCGACCGAACCGACTGTGACCACGACCTTGTTTCCTTCTTTCTTCACCACTGGGCTATGCTTTTCCACAGCCGCGTCGACCGTATTAGGAACGATCTCAGTCATCTTTTCACCGCAGCATACTACAGGTACTCCGGATTCCTTCACAAAAGCAATGATATTGCCGCAATGTTCGCAAATATAAAATTTCATTTTTCTTTCTCCTTACATAATTTAACACATTCGGGGCATAGGCCGACCAATATGAGCCTGTGCCATTCTACCTGATACCCGGGAAGGCCGTGAGAAGCAAAGTTGAGTTCCTCGTTATAGGGCAGCTCTGTGTCGGTCACACGGTTGCAGCCTCGGCATAGAAAATGGTAGTGATCGTCTATGCGGCTGTCAAAATGATCGGGGTCTGTAGGCATACTGAGCCTTCGCAATATGCCCTCCTCGTCAAGCGCTTTAAGATCGCGATATACGGTCCCTCGGCTTATGCGCGGATCGCGCTGCCGCGCCAGCATATAGAGTTCATCCGCCGTAGGATGCGCAGGGTTGTTTTCCATCAGTTCTCTCACGAGCCGTTTTTGCTGCGTGTTTCTTATTTGCTTCATCGTGTGGCTTCATTTAACTCCTTGTTGTTAAGTTTGGACAGTTCGAGCACCTTTTCCATGTTCAGTCCGGCGGCCCCGGCAAATCTCCGCCCGTATTCCGCATCGGCAAGATAGCAATGCGCGGCATGACGGTACTTTATGTTTTCGCTCACAGAGGCCATATCTCCGGCAGTATTCTGAATCAGTATCTCCTTCTTATCCTCCGTCAGTACGCGCCACAGATCTCCTCCCGCGCGGAAACAGTCGTCCGTAGGGTCGTCCTTGGGATCATAATTCCACATTGCGCCTTCAATATCCAGCGGGGGCTCCATCACCTCCGGCTGCGCAGCCCATATCCCCGCACTGTTAGGAGTATAGGCGGGAGCGCCGCCGTAATTGCCGTCAACGCGCATCGCGCCGTCGCGATGATATTCGTTTACCTCTACCTTCGCTCTGTTAACAGGTATCAGATTATGGTTGACGCCAAGGCGATAACGCTGTGCGTCGCCGTAGGCAAAAAGCCTGCCTTGCAAGAACTTATCCGGGCTGAAGCCGATCCCCGGCACCACATGGGCGGGAGTAAAGGCTGCCTGCTCAACCTCGGCATAATAGTTTTCCGGATTACGGTTCAGTTCCAGCACCCCCACCTCGATAAGCGGATATTCGGCATGACGCCAGATCTTGGTGATATCAAAGGGGTTTTCATAATGATTTTTCGCCTGCTCCTCCGTCATTACCTGAATATACATCGTCCATCTCGGGAAGTCTCCACGCTCGATAGCTTCGTATAGATCCTTTCCGTGATATTCGCGATCCATACCGTTGATGCGTTCAGCTTCCTCATTCGAAAGGTTTCTTATCCCCTGCTGAGTTTTAAAGTGGAACTTGCACCATACGCGCTCGTTCTTTGCATTATACAGCGAAAATGTATGCTCGCCGAAGAAATGCATATTGCGGAAGGAGGCCGGTATGCCGCGATCGCTCATTACCACAGTGATCTGATGGAAGCACTCTGGCAGCAACGTCCAGAAATCCCAGTTGTTCTGCGCGCTGCGGCGGCCTGTGCGCGGATCGCGCTTTACAGCGCGGTTGAGGTCGGAAAAATTATGCACATCGCGAATGAAAAATGTAGGCGTATTATTGCCGACCAGATCCCAGTTGCCCTCTGAAGTATAGAATTTCGTCGCCACGCCGCGAATATCGCGTTCGCAATCGGCTGCTCCCCGCTCGCCGGCCACAGTGGAAAAGCGGGTAAAGGTCTCTGTAAGCGCGCCTTTTTGCAGCACGGCCGCTCTAGTATAGCGGGAGATATCGTGCGTTACCGTGAATCTGCCGTAAGCTCCCCAGCCTTTGGCGTGCATACGGCGTTCGGGGATCACCTCGCGGTTGAAGTGCGCCATTTTTTCCATCAGCCACACGTCCTGCATAACGACCGGCCCGCGCGCTCCCTTGCGTAATGCTGTTTTCATTGTCGGCCACCGGAGCCCCTACCTCGTTTGTGAGTCTTTTATAATCGTCCATCCTCTCGCTCCTTTCAAGATATGTTTTCGTTTATATGAACAGGCACCGTGCCGACATTGATTTCAATCATTCTTTGTTGCGGCTTTTTTTCTCAAAGCTGCGCTTAGCCATTCACTTTTCCGTTTTTATCTTACGCTTTGCCATGCATAAAAGATGAATCGTGACCGCAATGCCTATAGCTGAAAGCAGCAGCGTCATCCACGGCTTCAATATCAAAAGCATCGATATAAGCAGCATCCCCCAAAGATACGCAAGGCTGAAGGCAAGAGTTTTATTGCTCAAGCCCTGTCTGTTTTGATAGTTTTCGATATGCTCGCGAAAAAAGCCAATGCGCATTATTTTCATCCGCAGCCTGGGGGAACCGGCCAGACAACCTGCCGAAAGCAACACAAAAGGCGTTGTGGGCCATACCGGCAAAAACAAGCCTATCGCCCCAATAAGCAGAAACAAAAAGCCAGCCGCTATAAGCAAAGCATTTTTTATCATAGCGACGCACCTCCGTTTTTATTCTTATTAGGACTTGTTATTAATATAAACTCCAGATAATATATTGTCAACACTTATTTTAGCAATACAATATGGTTTTGCTTGCAGCAGGGTAAAAACACTAAGCCGAAGCGCTCGCTGATATGTTTATCTTTATGTCTCTCTGTTTCGGTATTCTCTGGGAGAGCATCCGATAGCGATGCGAAACACTTTGGAAAAATAACTGTCCCCTTCAAAACCCACCGAAGCAGCGATCTCGCCGATAGTCATTTGGCTGTTGCGCAGCTTTTCCGCAGCCACGCGCACCCTGAGCGCATTCAGATAGGCAAAAGGAGTTATATGCAGCTTTTCCTGAAAGCAGCGGGTACAGGCGCGCTCAGAAATGTGCGCGGAACAGGCGATATCCTTAAGAGTAATGCGATTCGCAAAGTTCTTCTGGATAAAAACAAGCATTTGCTTGATGCGTTCGTCTCCCGCCCTAGGATTGGGTATTTGCAGCAGCGCTCTGTTTTGCGTAACGATGCGCCGCCAGATACCGGTAAGCTGCTCAATAACTATCAATTCGCAGGCAAAGTCATGGCTCTTATATGCTTGAAAAGACGTTTGAAAGGCTTTCAGCACCTCCGCCTGCCAATGGATCCCGGGCTCGAATTTCACGCAAGGCAGATTTTTGCAGTTTTCCAATGGCACGACAAACTTTTGCTCGCAGAGCCCATGTGGAAGTCCGGCAATGAGAGATGGAGAAAAGGCTATAGATATCATTCGGCAATGAGCTTTTGCATCGACGCACAGCATAGAATGCAGCGTGTTGGCGTTTATAAAGGCTCCGCTGCCCGCTTCAATGATCGCTGTCTGCTCGCCATAGCGCAGGTATATCTCTCCATCAAGCATATAGATGAACTCAACTTCGCCGTGCCAGTGCCACGGCACGTCTCCGGTAAGAAAATCGGAAAAGGTATTATCATACATGCCCACGGGAAAATCAGGCGTTCCTCTGGCCGTAAGCTCCATAAGATCCTTATCTACCGGAATTACATGCAGTTGTTCAATAGTATTGTCCATATAATTGCATTATAGTGCCGAATAGTAATTGTTTCAACACAAATTATTCCGTATACTTTTAATATAGAAGAAAGAAAAAAGCCACGAGCCGAAAGGAGGACTTGAAATGACATTTTTGAATGTAAACAATGCGGAAAAACTCTTTTGCGCCTTTGACCAGTGCACAGGCAATGTCGATCTCATTGCACCGGATGGAAAGACCTACGACTGGAAGACCCATGGCGGCGCGCTGCGCATGTTGCTCTCACAGTTTAAGCATATCGAGCGGCTCGAGGCGCGTTTTAAAGACGGTCAGGACAGTGAGCGTATGCTGAGATTTATGATGCAGGATAAAGCAAGTTGAGCTTGTAATGCACACTTTCAAAGCGGCAATGCTTATTTTCAGTAAGCATTGCCGCTGTTTGATCTTAACGAAGCAGACCCATCCGGGAGCTCATCACAAAACCCGCCTTATTTCAGATCGTTATACTGTGACTCGTCCACAGGCTCCAGCCATTCAGCGGCGGTGTTCTCGCCGGGGACCTCTACGGCAAGGTGTGAAAAGCAGCTCTCAGCCGCCGCGCCGTGCCAATGCTTGACCCCTGCGGGGATATTCACAACGTCGCCGGGAAACAGCTTTCGTGCCGCTTTGCCCCATTCCTGATACCAGCCTTGCCCGCTCATGCAAAGCAGGATCTGCCCGCCGCCCTTTTCAGCCTTGTGAATATGCCAGTTGTTGCGGCAGCCCGGCTCAAAGGTCACATTAAAAATACCGACCTGCTCCGTTGAAAGCGGCGCAAGATAGCTCTGCCCTATAAAATATTGCGAATAGGCGTCGTTCTTTTCTCCAATGGGAAATATTTCTTGTTTTTTCTTATCCATGACAATTATCTCCTTCAATCGGCATTGCCTCCGGGTTTGACAAACAGGATTTCACGCGAGAACTTCTCCATTGATTTTTCCCAATCCGACATGGGAATATCCTCAATGGACACGGACACGAATTTGGGATCGAGCGACAGCTCTCCGGCAATAAACGCTTGCACCTTCTTTGCCAGATCCATTTTCGCTTTTTCGTCCCTCCCGGGGATCATGGTGATCGCAATATGCGGCATTTAGATTTCCTCCTTGCTTTATTTGTTGTTTTGCGCCATCACGCCAACCAAGCGGTGCGGCACATATGCTTCTTCGAGAAACGCACTTTCATCACTTGAGAGCGTAAGCTCCACAGCTTTTGCCGCTCCCTCGATATGCCGGAGCTTTGTCGCGCCCACCACGGGCGATGTGACCTTTGCCAGCAGCCACGCAAGCGCGATCTCCGTCATAGAGACGCCGCGCCGATCCGAAAGCTCCGCTACGCGGCCAATGATGATCCCGTCCTGCTCCGCCGTGGAGTCATATTTGAACTTTGCATAGCTGTCCTCCTGTAAGCGCTTGCTGGTTTCACCGGGGCGCTTTGAAAGGCGGCCGCCCGCAAGGGCGCTGTAAGGCGTCATGGCGATGTTATCCTCATGGCACAGCCTCGCCATCTCCCGCTCCTCCTCCCGAAAGATCAGATTGTAATGCCCCTGTATCGAAACGAACCTTGCAAAACCCTCCCGCTCGGCAAGCGCATTCGCTTTGACAAGCTGATAGGCATAGCAATTGGAGATTCCGACAGCGCGTGCCTTGCCGGAGCGTACCGCGTTGTTCAGTCCCTCCATGATCTCAATCATCGGCGTATTGTAGTCCCACATGTGATAGATATACAGATCCACATAGTCCATTCCTAGGTTTTTTAGGCTCTTGTCCAGCATGGTTGCCACATGTTCCTGACCGCTGATACCCTCTTCGATCTCCTGCGGCGTGCGAGGCAGAAATTTAGTAGCGACCACCAGCTCCTCCCGCTTTGCAAAATCGCGTAACGCCCATCCCACAAACTGTTCGCTTGTGCCGTTTTGGTAGGCGATAGCGGTGTCAAAAAAGTTTACGCCAAGCTCCAGAGCACGCTTGATTATCTCGCGGGAGCTTGCTTCATCCAGCGTCCACGAGTGCTTTCCGTTATCCGCATCGCCAAAGCCCATACAGCCCAGGCAGATTCGGGATACCTCTAAGTCTGAGTTGCCCAGTTTCGTGTATTGCACAGCCTTCTCTCCTATTTCGTTAATTCTAGCTCATTCAACACTCTTGCAAAAAAATATAGGCGCCCCTTGGGAACACCTATATCATAGCGGCGCGCAAAAGAAATGTCTAATGCTTATGTTGCATGAGCAGAAATATCGTTAATGTATTTCTTGGCAAATTGTATGAAGGCCGTCGTAACAGGTGAAAAAGTCTGATTCTTTTTCCACACCAATACCGACCCCGCTTGCAGACTTGGAGAAAGCGGAATAAAACGCAGATCGGGAAACTCGCTGTCCAGCTTGAGACAGATCGCCGTGCCCATTCCGTTTTTCACCATGATGGCGGCGTTATAGATAAGGTTGAAGGTCGCCGCAATACTCAGATGGTCATAATACTCGCCAAACCAGTTCGCCAATTCGTTTTGCACAAGCGGCCGCGCGCTCATCAGCAGCGGAATAGCGGACAGATCCTGCGGCGAGACGGTTTTCTTCGCCATGAGCGGGCCGTCCTTGCGCGTTAACACGCTCCATTGTTCCTTGACCGGAATGCGCGCGAACTCATATTTGCCAATATCCACCGGTTCCAGCAAAAGCCCCAAGTCCAGCAAGCCTTTTTCAATACGCTCTTTGATGCTGTCCGCATTGCCGCTGTAGATTTCATATCGGACAAGCGGATGTTCCTTTTGAAAGGCCGAAAGGAGATCGGATAGAAAGCCAACGCTGTGCAGTTCTCCGCTGCCAATAGCGATCTCACCGGAAAGCTGTTCGCCCTCATGGGAAAACTCGCGCCGCGTTTTATCGGCAAGAAGCACAAGCTCCTGCGCCCTTCGCTTTAGCAGCATCCCTTCGTCGGTAAGAATAATGCTGTGATTGCTGCGTTTGAACAGCTTCACGCCAAGCTCTTCTTCAAGCTGCATAAGCTGCCGGGAAAGCATCGGCTGTGTCACGTGCAAAAGACTTGCGGCTTTTGTGATGTTTTCTTCTCTTGCTACGATCAGGAAATATTTCAGCGTGCGAAGCTCCACTTGGCTCACCTCGATCCTTTTATATTTTGATTGCCGCAGCGCCGTCATGGGGCAGCAACATAGAAAGCAAGTATTTCACCTTCTTAGTATTCTCTCTAAAGATGGGATATCGAGTAAATTCACCGTTTCAAACTTGCCATTATAGAATATTCCCCAGTTATTGAAAACACAAGGCAGCTCCTTAGCCTTTTGCAAAGTGTCTACTTGGATGAAGGACACGGGGATCTCGTTTTCCTCACAATACTGTTTTATCATATCGATCCTTTGATAGACATAAGGGCATTGCATATCATAATAGATCGTGAGTTCCTTGCTTTCGATCTCTTCCGCTTTGGCAAGAGCCGCGAATTTCGGCTTTGTTCCGTCAAAAGAGAGAGCAAGCAATTCATAGCCGCTATCAGTTTCGTCAACAGTCTCAAAACCAAACTTTTTTGCAAACGACTGGTCTGAAAGCCATGCCTTTTGTTTTTTTGCGCCAAGCATACATACGCCGGATCCGCCCTTCTCTCGGGCGTCTGATATGCAGTATTCCATCAAAGCTCTTCCATATCCGCTGCCTTTTGGAGCGCCCGTGACCCATAGACAATATATGTAATAATAGTTGTCGCCGATAATTGGCGCCCATGCTTTTTCCAAAGGCGCATACTCAATAAAAACGCAGCCCTTTACATTCAGCTTTCTAAAGACATGCCCCTCATTTAGCCGTTCTGAAAGCCATTTCCGCTTTGCCTCAACACCCGGATGCGTTTTTTTGCTGCGAATAATGCAGCATAGATGCTCGCTGTCAATATTTTCCGATGTCAGATTTATAAACTCCGTGTTCATTTCCATCCTCCAAAGCTTCGTTTTAACGGCGCCATTCCGTTCGCGTCCGGCTTGAGTATAAATTCTGAGAGATCCTCTCTAAAATACCTTTCACATCTATTTGTTTCATTTTAGCAGACTGATCCTCCCCGCAGCGCGTTCTCATAGCAGGATGTTCCGATGCGAATGCGGGCAAAGGCCAGCAAAATGATTACAGATTTCTTCATCCGCCGCTCCTTAAAGTTCAGATCAGCAGCGCTGTTACCCGCCGCTTATCGGGTATTATACCATAGCCAAGGCCGCGCCGCATCTGGTGATCGTTTTTCAGCCTGTGTGCGCATTATTTCTATAGACATTCCCGGTCGTGGGTATTCGCGGGCTGAAAAGCATCCGCGAAAAACGAATTCTCATAATGAGATCTCGATTTTCAGTGAAAATGCGCATTTCGCGTGATACTAACACCTTGCGTTTCGTAAGGCGAAGGCCTACCGTAATAGTTCGGCTTGAACAGTTGTCCGGCTTACCCGTGGTTTACTCTCAAAATATCGCGGATAACTTTCCCCACATCTTCATCAAGGCAAATGGAGCGTTCACTGATCTCGCTTGGAGCTGCCGCTTCGCCCATATTTACGCAGGCGTAGCTTGCGCGGGGGTTCTGTCTCGTCATTTTCCAAAATGGATATTTAATAATAACAGGGGTGTTTCCTCCAACGCCAAGTTCCAGATAAAGCGTTCTCGCTCCCTCATGGCGGCGCAGAAATTCCGCATATCGCAGGGATGCCTGCCGCCAGCCCTCGTCCTCCACAAAGCTGTTGTCACAGCGCAGGTTCATTGTCATAGGCTTTCCGCACACGGGGCAGCGCGGTATCAGCTCCGATGGGATATGCATGTCCTTTTGTTCTTTCATCATGCGGCGCACGGTTTCTTCGTTGTCATAGGTTTTCTGATGGCAAGGCTCGCCGCATTGCCACAAGCCGTAATCTCCCTGTGTATAAAACAAACGTCCTTTGTCAAATCCCGCTTTTTGAAAACAATGATCCACATTGGTTGTGATCGCAAAATAGTCCTTGTCCTTTACCAGCGCAAGCAAATCATCATAAACCGGCTTCGGCGCGGGAATATAGCGGTTGAAATAGATATGGCGGCTCCAGTAAGCCCAATATGCTTCAAGTGTTTCATAGGGATAGAAGCCCGCGGAGTACATATCACTAAAATGATATTTTTCTATGAAGTCCGAAAAATTACGTTCAAACCTTTCGCCGGAATAAGCAAAGCCCGCAGAGGCCGAAAGCCCTGCGCCCGCCCCTATCACTATAGCGTCCGCATTATCAAGAGCTTCTTTCAAGCGATCAATTTGCGCGGAGTAGCTCGTTGTAGATCTGCTTTTCAATATCTTTGAAAACATTGAATACCACCTTCATGCCGCTGCCGTCCCGGCTTAAAATATCCTTTACAGTCGCCACGGCGATTTGGGCGGCTTCCCGGTTTGGAAAATGAAACTCTCCCGTTGAAATACAGCAAAACGCTATGCTCTTCAGCTTCTTTTGCAAAGCCAGCTCCAAACAGGCGCGATAGCAGCTTTGTAATCCCTCACGGTCGCTTTTCGTCAAGATCCCCCTCACAACAGGGCCAACGGTATGAATAACATATCGGCCGGGAAGATTGTAAGCGCCCGTTATCTTCGCCTGACCAACTGGTTCTTCATGTCCCTGTTCCCGCATGAGCATATTGCATTCTTCGCGAAGCTGCACTCCGGCCGCGGAATGGATAACATTATCGATGCAGCCGTGGCAGGGGCAGAAACAGCCAAGCAAGGCGCTGTTACCCGCATTCACGATAGCGTCGGCGGCAAGGCGGGTAATATCCCCCTGCCATAGGATTATGCGGGGATCGGCGGACGCGGGCAGCATGTCTATATCCACAATTCCCCTTTCCTCGCACTCCGCGGAGAGCAGGGCGTCCTGCACGATGACAAACTCGGTCTTTAAGGGCATCGGCGGACGCAGGTTCATCAAGCTGCGCAATAGCCTTCTCTGTTGCGTTTCATCTGGCGGGAACTTCATTGCCCGCTCGCGGTATTGCGGCATTTCGGCTAAAAGTATATCGTTCAAAAACGCGATTTGCTCGTTCCGTGTCATGCTCTATCTCCTTTCGATTGCGCTTGCGGGGCAGATCTGCGCACAGCGCCCGCAATACAAACAATGAGATCGCTCGATCACAACAGGCTTTGATCTGAGGTCGATACATTTTTGCGGGCAAACGGAGTAGCACAGTTTACAGCCGATACACTTATCCGTCACAAAATAACCGTTTTCTTTTTCACTTGCGCCTCCAAAGGAAAAGCTTTCGCGGAAAATGGGCTTTACAGAGAGGTCAAAAAACTCTCCCTCGCCCTCATAAACCTGAAACACGCTAAGCGCGGCGCGGCTCTTTTCGTTCGGATAGATCTCCGCCATATATGGGTTGACTTTAAATATCTCGGGCAACAGGTTCTCGCCCAGCTCGCGCGCTCTTCCACGCACCGTGATAGATTTTGAGGACATGGTATCCTGTCCGTGAAAGCCGGTGATGGAAACCGCGTCATGCGCTTTCAGCCGCGTATAAAACGCTTTGCCCTTTGCGGTCAGAAAATACAAGCCCTTTTCATCGGCCAGCATCATATCTATCACGCAGGTGGCCGGATCTCCGTTTTCGTCCACCGTCGCAAAGACGGTAGTGTGGATCTCATTTTGCAGATACCGCAGATATTTTTCCGCGCTCATGTTTATACTATCCTTTCAAAATCGAGGGAGGTTTGATAAAGCAGGAGCGCCTTGCCGTTAGCAAAATGGCAGGCGCTCTTGTCACTCTGCTTACAGCGCATACTCCTTGGGAGGATTGCCGGAGAAGTCGGCGATCACGGCCTTTGCGCCTTCAAGATGGAACACCTCAAAGATAGGATTATCGGCGTTTTGATACTGTCCCTTTACGATGGGGTTATTCATGCAGCCCTGCTTGACCTCCATGTTGTTCTCGAACACAGCCTTGCCGCATAGCCTGATCCATGCGTAGGCCGGACTGGAAACGGAAAACTCTACATAGGGATTTTTCTGAATGTCCTTGTAGACCTCCTTGGTGTTATTGGTGCAGAACCACAGTTTACCGTCCTGCTCAAAGCAGAACATAAAGGGGCGGCACTTTGCCTTTCCATCACGGCCAACGGTAGCCAGATACTGTACGGGGTTATCCTGCAAAAACTTTACGACCTCATTCATGTTTAGTTCCTCCATTTTTATTTTAGCCTATCTTTGGCGTTTGCCAATCAGTTTGTTGAGCGATCCCGTGCACGGGTTTCCTCATTGTGTTCAAGGCTTGTATTTATCAGCCTGTATGTTTATAATAGGCGCATGATGCCAGAGCGTAAAGTAAGCACTTTATTGTGGCGTAGTTGCCAAAAAGATACTATTGTGACACCGCAAGTATTTTAGGAGGAATATAATATGGATGAAAAGAAAGGGTTGCCCGCCTGTCCGGTGGAAATGACATTAACGCTTATCAGCGATAGGTGGAAAGTACTTATCTTGCGCGACCTGATGGCAGGAACGCTGCGCTTTGGAGAAATCAAAAAATCCATTGGCCATGTAACGCAAAAAGTGCTGACCGCCAACTTGCGCGATATGGAGGAGAAGGGATTGCTCACCCGCAAGGTTTATGCGGAGGTTCCCCCGCGTGTAGAATATACGCTGACCGATTTGGGCTACAGCCTCAAACCCATACTTGACGCCATGCAAAAATGGGGCGAGGACTATAAGGCGAAAAACGCAGATTTAGATTAGTAAGGATAGGGAAAATTATGCTGGATAGCCCGGATAAAAGCAAACCCGATCAATCTTATACAAAAAGAAATCGAACACCCAAATGAGTGTTCGATTTCCAAAGGTTATGGTGGAGCATAGGAGACTCGAACTCCTGACATCCACACTGCCAGTGTGGCACTCTACCAACTGAGCTAATGCCCCACGCTTGCGCACAAGGATTATTATAAAGTATCGCCGTTGGTTTGTAAAGAGTTTTTTATCTACATTTCGCTATATTATTTTTTGTAGAGAGGGACAGGCGTTTTGCCCGTCCCTCTTGTTTTTTTATTGAGCAAGCTCGGAATTTGTAAGCAGTACGGGTCCCGACTCGGTAGTAAGCAGCGGCATATGATACACAAGGCGAATAACGTTGGTGCGGTTGCCGTCGTCCTGATAGGTGACGGTAACATAATCGCCTACGCCACCCGAGCCTTGAATATCGGGAGCGCCAAGCAGGAAGGAATATATCGCGCCGGATTCATCCTGCACTGAAAGCGCGTTGCCCGCCTGCATTATCACTACGCCATAGACCGTGTTGGTAACGACCGGCCTCGTTGTCGGCTGAGGCACGGTGGTTATGACAGGCGTAGGTCTGGTCGTGGGCGAAACGGAGTTGTAGACCACTCTGGTAACAACATTCGCGCCATGAGAGTCAACATAATATGTCACGCTCGCCAGTGCGCCGGGATAACCGTCGCCGATTATGACGGGCGAAGCAAGCAGGAAGGCATAAATATCGCCGTAAGCATCCTGAATCGAAAGCGCGTTTCCGCTTCTGACAAGCACAACGCCCTGAACCGTATGATACTGTGAGGGCACATATGTCGGCGTGGGCGAGGGCGGGGTGGGATCGGGCGGCGCAAGCACCTTTATCTCCTTCGCATAAGGCGCTTTGGATGCATAGCCATCATATGTGACCTGCACGGTGGCGCCGACCTTAAGATTATAATCGCCGGAGATCTTTGTGCTGCCATCCTTGGGGAAGGTATATTTATGACCGCTGTCGGAAATAAGCGTTAAGGATTTTGTGGCAAGACTGCCCACAGTACCCTTGAGCTTTTTGTTTTTCAGTGGATCGGGAGCGTCCTTGGCGACAACAACGGTATTGATCTTATCCGCGGAAGGCATGTTGTCAATATCCCCCGAATAGCTGACGGTGACTATATTGCCTTCTTTCAATGTCTTTGACGCGCCGCTGTATTTCGTGTCGCCGCTAAGCATAAAGCCATATACGTTTCCGGTTTCCGTCACAACATGCATATAACTGTTATCGTATTGGGATATCGTGCCGTTTATCGTTTTCTCCGCAGGCGCGGATTCGAGCACCGTGATAGAAACTGCCTCCGGCGCTTCGGCAAGGCTGCCGCTGTAGCTGAGCTGAACCGTATCGCCGGGTTGAGCTTCGGCATTATAGATATTGCTTAGAAGAAATACAAGGGTGCTTCCGCTCTCAAGATTCAGCACCAAGTTGTTTTCCTGAATGCTCACCACCTTGCCCTTTACCTCACCATCCGCACCGGCTGGCAAAAGAGCTTCTTCTTCCGCTTCCGCGCCCGGAACCACCATCAGCGCATCCACTACCTCTTCAATCTGCTGGGTAACGTCGCAGCCCGTCATTGTAAAGAGCGAATACTGGCAGCCTGTCGGCTCATAATACCATGTGGCAAGACCCTCGGTAGTCTTATCATCGCAGCGAAGCGTATATTCTCCGCCGTCAGTTATCGCGCTCTCCAACTCCATAGTTTTGGGAAGCTCGTCATAAACGCCGGAAATGTCTATCTGCGCGTCCGCCTTGGCTGCGGCTGCCCTATATGTATATTCATTGCCGCCATAGACGAAATCGATCTGAGATATCACGGGTTCCATGTTGATATAGGTATACACCACCTTCTGCGCACCCTCCGGCGCGTCTGAAAGCTTTACAGCCGGAACCGCTGATAACAGCTCTTCATAGCTTTCCACCGTGACCAGAGGATTTGGAAGCCCTACAGCGGGTTCCTCCGTCGCTTCGGCCTGCGCCGGAGCGGTGTTTGCCACAGGCGCATTTTGCTTGGCGCAGGCGCACAAAAGCAATGCCGCCGCCAACAATAAAGCCATGATGGCCATCGAATGATTCTTCATATCGATTCTCCTTTCGGGCAAATGTATATTATAATTATACACAATTCCCCTATTATTGGCAAACAGCTCTGTTTTAGCCTTTTTCAAGAAATCATATATGAATACCTCGGCTCAAGCGGCATTAAATAATTCCTATAAATTGCGATATGGATATTGTGAGGGTATTGTTATGGCTACAGGACGAGCCATGTGTGTTTGGATGAAGGGCGCAGGCCTTTTGTCCGAGGGATAGGAGGTCCCGAATGAAAATAAATAGTTCAAACGTTCAGCTTTCGGCCGCATCCGTGCGGACGGAATATTACTCTAAAAGCGAATCTCTGGAATTCTGGGGCGGAAATGAGTCCGCTCAGGAAAACATAGACGAACAGCCCGGCGCGGTGCTGGATCTTGGCAAAGATGAAAAGCCGGAAATATCATATTCGCAAAAGGCGGCGGCTCCAAGGCTGAGTTCCGGTCTTCCATTTAGCGATGAAGATCATGCTTTGATTACTATGCTGCAAAGAATGATAGAAATGCTCACGGGCAAAAAATTCCGCTTTTCTTTTTTGGAAGATTTTTCGCTTGGCTCTACGGGCAACCCGTTCGCCTTTCAAGGCGCTTCTTCCGGCGGAGCTACCAGCGGCGCGGGCTGGGGATTGATAGCAAGCTCGCGGGAATATTATCACGAGAGCGAAACGGTGAGCTTTAACGGCGAGGGCACCGTGGAGACCGCCGACGGCAAAAGCATAAGCTTTTCGGTCGATCTCTCCATGTCCCGTCAGTTCGCCGCCTCGAACAGCTTTGATATCCGTCTGGGCGAAGCCAGACTTTGCGATCCGCTCGTCATCAACTATAACGCTTCGAGCGCTTCTTTTACCAGCACCAAATTCAGCTTTGACCTTGACTCCGACGGCAAGAGCGACCAGATATCAAGTTTGGGCGCCGGAAGCGGCTTCCTTGCGCTTGATAAAAACGGCGATGGTGTTGTAAACAACGGAACAGAGCTTTTCGGCACAAGCTCCGGCGACGGTTTTGCCGACCTTTCCGCCTATGACAGCGACGGCAATCAATGGATAGACGAAAACGACGATATATACGACAAGCTTCGCATCTGGGCAAGAGATGAAAGCGGCAATTCACGGCTCATCGCTCTTGGCGAAAAAGGCATTGGAGCTATATATCTTGGCAATGTGGGAACTGAATACGGCTTTAAAAATTCCGCAAACGAGACGGACGGCCAATTAAGAAAGACCGGCGTTTTCCTTCGTGAAAACGGAACAGCCGGAACCATACAGCATGTGGACATGGCTATCTAAAAGGCAAAGCGCTTCTGTCATAAAGGCAGGAGCGCTTTTTTCATTAGTAAGAATCGTTTTTTTATTCTCTGGCATCCGCTATTTCGTTATAATTTATGCACGCCGATGGATCGTCTATCCAAAGACGCTCCATATTATAATACTGTCTTTCTTCAGGAATAAAGAGATGTACAAGAATATAGCCGTAATCCTGCACGATCTATCTTCCCTGCGTATATCCTTCCGTTCGTTTGAGTTCAAGACCTATAGCGGCGGATTTCTGATCCAACTCGTCGCTGAGCGTTTTCACCTGCGTTACGGAAGTGCCGCTGCAAATGACGAACCACGAAGCGACGATGGTCTTATCCTCCACATAGATCGCTTTGATATCCTGTGCTTTTTTGTTGTAGAGCACCTCGCAGACCTGCATTACCTGATTTCGAATCTCTTCGTTCAACACCGTTCCTCCTTTATTTATTTTTCAGCGCGCAAAGCGCGCTTTTTTAGTATTGACTCCCGCGCCGATATGACATTGGGATGAAGCTTTTTCCCACTCGAACGCACATATTCGATGCTGCGCTCCATGCAGGCGAGCACTCCCTCGTCAAGACTGCTCTCCGCCGCGGCGCGTATTTCTTCTACGCCTTCATAGTTTCGCCCCGGCTCTATTTTATCGGCCAGATAGATTATCTTTTCCAGCCTCGTCATATCCTCTCTGCAAAGAGTGTGCCAATATATCGCGGAAAGCAGCTCGCCATCGCTTATGCCATATTCCCGTTCGGCCACCGCCGCGCCCAAAGGACCATGGATTATTGACATTGAAACATCTTTTAAGGCGTCCAGCTTTAAGCCGTATTCATCAGCTTTTCTGCATTGTTCTTCTTCGGAAAGCTTTGCGCAGTCATGCAGCAAAGCCGCCAGACGTGCCTTTTTTGTATTTTCTCCGTACCGGTCCGCCAGCTCTATCGCGCATCTCACAGTACCCATCGTGTGTATATAACGCTCTTTTTTCAGCGACGCCTTGATCTTTTCCTGCAATTTGACAAAGTCCGGGGGCAGATATAATCCATTTTCATAAATATAGGCTTCTACCTCCGGCGGTGTAAGCTCACTTACAGGCAGAGCGTCATATATCCGCTCGCGTATTTCGGTAGAGGATATCTCCGGCCCCACAAAAGAGCTTAAATGTATTTCCGCGCCGTATTTTTCACGCAGCTCCGCCGCCTTCGCGCTTATATCCTCCGGCACTCCCTCGCGTCCCGCGGCGATAAACGCCGTTTCACGCATCAGGCTTTCCGCCTCGTGCCAATTCGGAAGATCGATAAGCATGTCCGCACCGACGATACAGTATAGCTCCGCACCCGCAAATATTCTTTTCAAAGCCCGCAGCGTATCGATAGTATAGCTTTTGCCCTCGCGCTCAAGCTCCAGAGCGGAGGCTGATATTCCTTTTATCCCTTTCAGCGCAAGCTCCGTCATTGAAAGGCGGGTCTCCGCCGGAACATTGGAATCGATATGCTTATGCGGCGGATCTTTTGCGACCATCATCAGCACACAATCCAGGCCAAAAGCGCTGCAAAGCGCCTCCGCAACAGCGATATGCCCGTTATGTACGGGATTGAAGCTTCCGCCATAAAGTCCTATCTTCATATATTTCAGTATAAACCCTGTATAGATGTTCCGCAATTGTAAAAAATAACGGTATGAGAGAAAAACATATGCTGAATGAATATTATAAGCGCAAGCTCAGCGGCGGAAGGACGCGCCTTGCCCGCGCCATCGATTACATCGTTTTCCGCGCGCTGTTGCTAATCGTGCTTTATCTTTGGTTTTCAAGCAAGCTCGAGGACGCGGCTCTTGAGTGGTTTTTAAGCGCCATAAGCCTTTCGCTGATATGCGTCGCCGTTGAGTTTTACAAGAGCATACGGCTCGATAAATTCAAGCTGCGGGAAAACGAGAGAATACGGCAGGAGTATATCCGCAGCCACATTCTGCTGCTGCCGGGCGAGCTGTACGTTTCAATGGTACATGATTTCGCGCGCAGCCATAAAGCGGCTTATGAGGGCGACTGTCTTATTCTTCCCCTGCAAAAAAGCGAGCCCTTGAACCGCGATTCCATATTGTCTATCTATCGGCTTGCGCAGCGGCGACAATGCTCCACCGTCGCGCTTTTTTCGCCCGCGGAAATTGCTGAGGAGGCACAGCCGCTTATAAGGCGAAACGACATACTGATAATTCCCCAAACAGACGCCGTATTCACCGCAATGGCAAAGGATGCCGGAATCTTCCCGGAGGATACGGAGATAGAAGGATTTATCCTTGAAAGACTGCAAGAGGAAAAAGCCATGCGCAAAAAAAGCGCCGATCCATTTGCCTCAGGCAGGATCAAGCGCTATCTTATAGTCGGGCTTGTCTTATTCGCCGCCTCGTTCTTTGTCAGCTATGCGCTTTATTACCGAATGATGGCAAGCGTATGCATCAGCCTTGCGTCGCTCGCGTGGTGGCTTGAACGCAGCTCTCCGCCGCAAAAGCTTTAGATATCTATCTTGGGCTTTTCGTGGTTCCTTCTGAAAAGAGTAAGCTTTCTGCCAAGCGTCTGCACGGGTTCCGCTTGCAGCTCTTTGCACAATAGCTCCAAGGCTTCCTTGGCGTTGATCTCGGATGTTTCAAGCACGCTTATCTTGATAAGCTCGCGCGCATCCAGCGCTTCGTCCAGTTGCTTTATCAGGTTTTCCCCTATGCCGCCCTTGCCGATCTGCATTATAGGCTGAAGTGTGTTCGCCATAGATCTTAAGCTTGCCCGTTGTTTGCTCGTCAACATAAAATAAAAATCTCCTACTGAATAGTTTTATTTTTTAATCGATAAAATCGAATTCCCACTCGCCCATGCGAACCACGCTGTTTTCTCCCGCTCCTTTTTCGCGCAGAGCGTCTATTATACCCTCTTTTTGCAGGAACTGCTGAAAACGCCGCATCGAGGTTTCATCTTCGGAATAAGTGGTATCCAGAATGTAATCTATGCTGCCGCCGGAAAGCACATATACCTCGCCGTCCATTGTGAGAGTGAAGCCCGGCTCGTATTTATGCGTTTCGATAAGTTCTTCCTCTTCAAAAACATAATTCTTTGGCAAAGTCTCAAGCGTAGCCTGTATCTCATCAAGCAGCGCGTCAAAGCCCTTTACCGTTGCAGCCGAGACGGGAAATACCTTTACCCCTTCTTTTTCAAGCGCCGCTTTCAATTTTTCAAGGTTGTCCTCCGCATCCGTCAGATCCATCTTGTTTGCGGCTACGACCTGCGGAAGCTGATACAGCCTCTCGCTGTATTCAGAAAGCTCGTTGCGTATTTTTTTATAATCCTCAAGCGGGTCGCGTCCCTCGCAGCCGGAAACGTCAACGACATGCACCAGCATTCTCGTGCGCTCAACGTGCCGCAAAAAATCGTGGCCGAGCCCCGCGCCGCCCGCCGCGCCCTCTATCAAGCCCGGTATATCAGCAAGGACAAATGTTTTATCATGCCTTTTCACAACGCCGAGATTCGGCGTGAGCGTGGTGAAATGATAATCGGCTATTTTGGGCTTTGCTGAAGTCAAAACGGAAAGTATGGTTGATTTTCCAACATTTGGAAGGCCGATCAAGCCAACGTCAGCTATGGTTTTCAGTTCCAGCTCCACTTCTCGCTCAAGGGTTTTCTGCCCGGGCTGCGAAAATCTGGGGCTTTGGCGCGTTGGCGTTGCGAAGCGGGCGTTGCCCTTGCCGCCGCGTCCGCCGTGCAGTATTACACGCGCCTGATCGGGTTCGTGCATGTCGGCTATAACGCCGCCCGTCTGCAAATCGCGCACCAAAGTACCAACGGGCACCTTGATGGTTATGTCCTCGCCGTTTTTTCCGCTTTGCATACTCGCTCTGCCGGCTTCGCCCGGCTTCGCGCGATAAAAACGCTGAAATTTGAAATCAAGCAGCGTGTTCATGCTCGGGTCGGCATAAAACACCACGTTTCCTCCGCGCCCTCCGTCGCCGCCGTCGGGGCCGCCGCGCGCCACATATTTTTCTCTATGGAAGGAAGCGCCGCCGTTTCCGCCGTCGCCCGCTTTGATAACTATTCTTGCCTTGTCCACAAATTGCATTTTACTTTTTATCCTTTACATATACACAGTATTCTTTTACCGGACAACCCTCGCACGCCGGATTTCGTGCCGAACACACTCGGCGTCCGTGAAAGATCAGCCAGTGATGCGCGTCTGACCAGTCCTCCCTTGGTATGTTTTCCATAAGCTGCATCTCGGTATGCAGAACATCCTTCGCGTTTGTAAGCCCGATCCTGTTCGCCACGCGAAAAACATGCGTGTCCACGGCTATAGCAGGTATTCCAAAGGCGTTTGATATCACTACGTTTGCCGTTTTTCTGCCTACGCCGGGCAGTTTGGTAAGCATGTCCCTGTCCTTTGGGACTTCTCCGCCATAATTTTCCATCAAAATGCGGCTTGCCGCAATGATGTTTTTCCCCTTTGTTTTATATAGCCCGCAGCTCTTGATATAGGGATCAAGCTCTTCCTCGCTAAGCGACGCAAAAGCCTCCGCGGTATTGTAAAGCGGAAAAAGCGCGGCCGTAGTTTTATTCACCTGCTTGTCCGTACACTGGGCAGAGAGCATGGTGGCTATAAGCAGCTCAAAGGGCGAAGAAAACTCAAGCTGCGGCGCGGCGTCGGGATAAGCCCGGCGAAGAGCCTCCAGCGCGCCGTTTCTGCGCTCCGCAGCCGCTTTTTTACTTTCACGCATACAGCGCCTCCAATTTGATTTCCGCTTTCATTATATATGCGCATAGGCAAAGTATGCAAGCTACTTCTTGCCGCCCAACAAAGGCCCAAGCGTTTGCATCATCTGTGCCATCTGCATGATGTTGCCCATCCCCCCCATTCCTGCGGGAGCGCCCGAAGCGCCGGCGTTACCCGCGCCGCCGCCCTGCATTCCGGAAAGCATTTGAATGAGCTGCATCGGATTAGCCCCGCCCGCGTTTCCACCCATGGCGCCAAGAGCCGCAAGCGGATTCCCGCCCATAGCGCCGAGAGCCGAAAGCGGGTTCCCTCCCATAGGCATCCCTCCGCCCATCGGCGGCGTTGGGGCAGCTTGCGTTCTTTCCTGTCTCGGCGGCAAAGCCACGCCAAGCTGCTCGGCTATATGCGCCCGCTCCGCCGGCGCAAGATACGGTTCCATATCAAGAAGATATTGCCTCGCCTGCTCCGCACCCTGCTCGCTGCGGATCCGCCGCGCCATATTGAGCGCCGGCGAGACAGCCGCGCCCGTTCCGTTTTGATTATTCTGCCGCGGGGGCATGTTAGGCGGCATACGCTGCATTGCTTTTCCTCCCAAGCTTCTTTCTATAACATTGTATGCTCAAGTTCACCTTACCGTTCTTAACGGCATAGATATGACATAGCTGATAAAATTGGAGGAACATTCTGATTATGAAACGCGATCTTTGGAGCAGCAAAACCAATTCTCAGAACCCCGGCTCATCAAGCAATATGCAAACGCCGCCGGAGGTCGATCCCAAGACTATGAAGGACGCGCAGGCGGCCATAGAGCATTACGGCGGAATGAGCGAGAACGAGCTGATGAGCGAGCTGAAAAATTTCCGCCAGGCGGGAGCGATGGACGATAATGCGCTCTTGCAGATGGCTCAAACCGTGTCGCCCATGCTTACGGAAGAGCAGAGGCAGCGGCTTGAGCTTTTGATAAATCAGCTACGCCTGTAAATTCTATGAATGCAAAAAACAGCGGGATAGTTTTTCTATCCCGCTGAATCGCTTGTTTTTATTCAAGAAAATCCTTGAGCTTTTTTGAGCGGCTGGGATGGCGAAGCTTGCGCAGCGCCTTAGCCTCTATCTGCCTTATGCGCTCGCGCGTTACGTTGAACTCCTTGCCCACCTCTTCCAGCGTGCGCGCCTTGCCATCGTCAAGGCCGAATCTTAAGCGGAGCACCTTTTCTTCACGCGGGGTGAGGGTGTCGAGCACCTCCATAAGCTGCTCTTTCAAAAGCGTGAAGGCGGCCACTTCGGCCGGAGCGGGAGCGTCGTCATCGGGAATGAAATCGCCAAGATGGCTGTCTTCTTCTTCTCCGATAGGCGTTTCAAGAGACACCGGCTCCTGCGCCACTTTTATTATCTCGCGGACCTTTTCTTCGCTGATGCCCATTTCCTTGGCTATTTCATCGGGACGCGGCTCGCGGCCGTATTCCTGCAAAAGCTGCCTGTTCACCCTGATAAGCTTATTTATCGTTTCTACCATATGAACGGGTATGCGGATAGTGCGCGCCTGATCCGCTATGGCGCGGGTTATGGCTTGACGGATCCACCATGTGGCATAGGTGGAAAACTTATAGCCTTTGCTGTAATCAAACTTTTCAACGGCCTTTATAAGTCCGAGATTTCCCTCTTGAATAAGATCGAGAAACAACATGCCGCGTCCCACATAGCGCTTGGCTACGGAAACCACAAGCCTGAGGTTTGCTTCGGCGAGCTTTTTCTTCGCGTCGTCGTCGCCCTCAGCCACGCGCTTGGCTATCTCTATCTCCTCGCTTGTTGAAAGCAGAGGCACCTTGCCGATCTCCTTTAGATACATACGCACAGGATCGTCGATAGCCACGCCCTCGGCGGCGGAAACATCGTTTTCCACCTCCGCGATCTCTTCGTTTATATCCTCGGCGACTTCGATCTCCTCTACTATGTCTATGCTGAGCGCTTCAAAGCGGTCATATATCTGCTCTACCTGCTCGGTGTCAAGATCCAGCTCCTCAAGCGTATCCATGACCTCTTTATAGGTCAGCGCCCCTTTTAATTTACCGCGCTCGATAAGTTCTTCGATCTTGGGGTTCGTCGCATCCTTGCTTGCTTTTGGAGTGTTTGGCATGTTCTTGTTCAAAACCTTCATCCTCTCTTTCGGCTAATCCGCTGTTCGTCTATTTATCCAGTGCCGCAAGCTGATCCTGCAGCAGCTTGATTTTTCTTATCGCCTTCGCGAAAGCTTCCTCGCCAATATCCGGCGAAACCACGCTGAGCTCGAATATTCGCTCTTTCAAGCGCTCCTGACGCATGTGCTTCACGCAGTCGCGCGCCGTCGTTTCCGCGTCGGCTATGCGGCCTTCAAGCATCTGCGCCGCCGCCGCAGTCTCGGGGCTTTTGTCGGTAAACTCCGCCATAATAAGCGCGAGGTTGGGCTCATCGTCATCCATATAGGCCGCAAGCAATGCTCCGGCAAAATCCGCTATTGCCTCCGGCAGCTCCATTTGCGCGTCGGAAAGTGCGTTGATTACAGCCGCCGCGCCGGCCTTTGACTTTAGCATACAGGCGAGCAGTGTTTGAGAGAGCATGTCCGGCTTGTCATTTTTCCTGCTTTCTCTTGCTTTAGTATGCCGATAATTGGCAAGGCTATTCGTTTCAGCCTTTTGCGCCAGGCCGCACTGCGCGGCTATTGCCGCCGCCGATATCCCCGTCTTTCGGGCGATAAGCGGGATATAGCGTTCCTGCTCGACGGGTTCGAGCGTCCCTATGAAAGCACATGCCTCTTTTGCAAAGCCCTCCCGCCCGTCGGGATTCGCAAAGTCATATCTTGCGGACATGCTTTCAAGCTTAAAGCCGTTTCTCGGCATAGCCTTTTCTTTTAATGCAAGAAACGCCTCCGCGCCGTTCTTTTTAAGATAATCATCCGGGTCAAGCCCGCCGGGTATCGTTATCACCCGAACGTCCAGATCCTCTTTCGCCAAAATATCAAGTCCGCGCAAAGCCGCGTTTTGTCCCGCGCTGTCTCCGTCATAGCAAAGATATACCACCGGAACATAACGTTTTAAAAGCCGTGCCTGATTCTGCGTAAGCGCCGTGCCAAGGCCGGCAACGCAATTTTCCACGCCGCATTTAACAAGGCGTATCACATCCATATAGCCTTCTACCATTATTATATCGGCCAGCATTTTTCTTTTTAGCAGGTTAAGGCCGTATAAATGGTTGCGCTTGTTATATGCGGGGGTATCGCCGGTATTTATATACTTTGGCGTGTCATCACCCATAGTGCGCGCGCCAAAGCCAAGCACATGACCGCTCGTGTCGATTATTGGAAATATCACACGGTCGCGAAAGGCGTCATAGCACTCGCCCTGCTTCTTTCCCTTTATCGCCAGGCCCGCAGTTATCAGCTCTTCACGTCCAAATCCCTGCTCAAGCATGAAGCCCGTAAGGTTTTCCCATCCGGCGGGCGCATAACCAATGCCAAACTTATTTACCATGCGTGCGTCAACGCCGCGCTTTAAAAGATATTGCTGTGCGTTTTTTCCCTTTTCGCCCATCAAGGCGTCGTAATAATAGCGAGCAGCAAGCTTATTGGCGGCATATACCCGCTCTTTAACGGCATGTTCGCGGCGAAGCGCCGCATCGTCCACCTCTCCGGGAAGTTCCATGCCGGCTCTCTGCGCGAGCCATTTCACGGCGTCGGTAAAGGGAAGCTTTTCTATCTCCATCACGAACTGCACAGGCCCCCCGCCCGCGTGACAGCCGAAGCAATAATAAAACTGCTTGTCCGGCACTACGGAAAAAGAGGGCGTCTTTTCGCTGTGAAAGGGGCAGCAGCCCCACAGCCTTCCGCCCTTGGGCTTTAGCTGCACGTATGAAGACACAAGGGACGCAAAATCCGTCTTCGCAAGAAGCTCCGCCATCCATGCGTCAGGAAACATCGGCATTTCAGCGTTCGCCTCCTCCGTTCATCGTTTGCCGATAGTATTAATTCGACAAATTTTTTTAGATTCCTGCCTCATATCCAATCTTTTGGAACATATATATTTTTATAGTCCTGCACGGCATACCTGTCCGTCATGCAGGCGATATAGTCGGCGGCGACGCGCTCTGCCCCGTCTTCCTCTATATATTTTGTGAATTCTTCGGGCAGCGTATCGACCCTTTGCAAATAGTATTCATACAAAGCCTTTATCAGTTTTTTGGCCTTGCCCTCTTCGCGCTTTGCCTCGTGATTAAGATAGACGTTTTCAAACATAAAATCGCGCAAAAGGTCAAACTGCTCATACATTTCCTTCGACATTCTTATTTCAGGCTTGTCAAAGCTTTCCCGCAGCACGTCGAGTATCATGCTGTTTATGCGTTCGCCGTGAGTCGCCCCTATTTTTTTGACGCAGCTTGCCGGAAGCTGCTCGTTTTTCAATATGCCCGCGCGTATCGCGTCGTCTATATCATGGTTGATATATGCTATGCGGTCGGCAAAGCTTACGACCACGCCTTCAAGCGTGGCGGCTTTGCTGTTTTTTTTGTGATTTTCTATACCGTCGCGCACCTCAAAGCACAGATTCAGACCCGCGCCGTTATTTTCAAGCTTTTCGACCACCCTGCGGCTTTGCACATTATGCGAAAAGCCGCCCGGCACAAGCTCGTCAAGCACCGATTCTCCCGCGTGACCAAAGGGAGTGTGCCCAAGATCGTGTCCGAGCGCTATGGCCTCGATCAAGTCCTCGTTCAGCCTCAGCGCGCGCGATATCGTGCGGGCTATCTGGCTGACCTCAAGCGTATGGGTAAGGCGGGTGCGGTAATGATCGCCCACCGGCGAAAGAAAGACCTGCGTTTTATGCTTGAGACGCCTGAAAGATTTGCAGTGGACTATGCGGTCCCTGTCCCTCACAAAGCCCGTTCTTACGGGGCACTGGGCAAGCTCGCGCTCGCGTCCCGCAGAATTCACGGAGAGCATAGCATATTTTGAAAGCGTTTGCGCTTCGATTTTTTCATAATACTCGCGGTAATTTCCCTTGTCTTCCATTTTTCCCTCCTTTAGCCGCGTTCCGTCATGGCGGGCTGTTTTGTTATATTTCTACGTCAAAACAAAAAATCCTTTTTCCCTACAAAAAATGAAGAACGCGGGGCTTGATCGCCCCGCGTTCCGCTTATATCCGCTTTATTTTTTTGCTTTTGCGTCTTCGCCCTTGATCGCCGCCTGCGCAGCCGCAAGGCGCGCGATAGGTACGCGGAAAGGCGAGCAGGACACATAGTTGAGTCCGATATCGTTACAGAACTGCACGGTGGCGGGGTCGCCGCCCTGTTCGCCACAAATTCCGAGCTTGATATCGGGACGTGAGCTTCGGCCAAGCTTCACTGCCATTTCCACCAATCTGCCTACGCCGTGTATATCCAGACGGGCGAAGGGATCGAACTCATATATCTTTTTATTATAATATGCGTCAAGGAACTTACCC
>CAYPAH010000005.1:0-3508 GCA_964408655.1 uncultured Oscillospiraceae bacterium
GGCGGGTTTTGTGGTTTTTAATGCTCTTTGGAGGTGAAAAGCGTCGTTTGAAACTCAAGCTATCGTTAAATTTATGGGTTATCAGTCTGTTGACAAGCAGACCGCAGCCTTGCGCTTAACCGGCAGCCGCCCGGCGTTACGCCAGCTAAAATCAGCTTTCATCTATTTTAAACCTATATATTTTCCCTAACATCTGTTATGCTTAAACGTATCAAAGAATATAACAATGAGGAGGTACGCAGCATGGAACGAGTGGACATAAACAACATTCCCCCGGAAAAACAAAAGCTGGTGGACGAGTATCTTAAGAGGGTAGGCGGCGGCTACGAGGCAAACGGGTTCTTCGAGATTGAGTGCAGATCCTGCGGTATGCCGTCCATCACGAAAGAAGAGGTCTGCCCGTTTTGCGGCAGCACGGACGTTATGGTGACCTACCGTTATTCTTGAGCGGGCGGCTCCCGCCAAAGGGTACAAAACAAAGCGATCGGAAGGAGGCACATCATGGATACTGAAAAAACCATCAACCCCTTGATCGAGGAAGCGCTCCGGCAGGTGGCTGCCGGCGAGGGGAGAGGGCGAGTATGGATCCGGCGTCGACCCCTACCATCCTTGCCAATTTTGCGGGTCTACTGATTTCGACCTCATCGACCTTGCCGACATGGGGGATTTCCATGAGTACGAGTGCCAGAACTGCGGCCACAGTTTTTGGTTCATGTGGTAGTTTGCGCCGCAGCTGATGCAAGCGGATTCGTTTAGCCCGAAAACCGTCCCTTATCGATCCTAAGGCAGGCGCGGCTGCGCAAATGGATCTCCCTATATAGGCGCCGTATCCATTGTTTTGCAGGTATGCACCCCCAAAACCATAATTAGGTGCATTTCTATCAAAAATATCGTGATTTGCCAAAAAGAACGCTGATTTTGATAGAAGGGTCAGCGTTCTTTCTGTGCAGCAGCACAAACCTTATGATTTTCCGTTGTGGCATGATATATTTAACGTTTAGATGATTTCAAAAATATAGAAGTATACACTTGCGGTTGACTGGCAGATGCTTCTCGAATATAATATTGAAATAAAGTAATTGAGAAAGGGAGGTGAAAATACAAAGTTATGGATGATAGCGACAGTAACAACGGAGATAAGCCTCCTTTGCGCCATATTATATTGAAATTTATCAAAATACATAGCCTGTACTTGCGGGAGTAGCGTGACGGGCTGTGCTTTTTTATGTTTTTACGCCTGTGAAAAAATATCCGATTAACAGGTAACTATGATTATGCATCTCAGATCGGGAGGATTGTTTTGGAAGGTTCTATTGCGTTTATGCTTTTGTTTCAGGCGATATTGATCGCGCTCAACGCGGTATTCGCCTGCGCGGAAATCGCTGTCATCTCAATGAATGACAGCAAGTTGGCAAAGCTTGCTGCCGATGGCGACAAACGTGCCGTTCGCCTTGCGCGGCTTACCAGCCAGCCAGCGCGGTTTTTAGCGACGATTCAGGTGGCGATCACTCTTTCCGGTTTTCTGGGCAGCGCCTTTGCCGCAGATAACTTTTCCGACGGTTTGGTTGCCTGGCTCGTCGGGCTCGGAATATCGATCCCGGAGAAAACGCTTGATACGCTTGCCGTAGTTCTCATAACCATCGTGCTCTCATATTTCACGCTGGTTTTCGGGGAATTGGTGCCAAAACGTGTGGCCATGCGCAAGGCCGAGGCGTTAGCGCTTGGAATGTCGGGGCTTATCAGCGCCATTGCCAAGCTTTTTGCCCCTATCGTTTGGCTTCTGACCGCCTCCACCAACGCTATCCTTCGTCTGTTTGGCATCGATCCCAATGCGGAGGAGGATGAGGTAAGCGAAGAAGAAATACGCATGATGGTAGATGTTGGCAGCGAAAAGGGCACTATCGACCACGAGGAAAAGGAATTTATACAAAATGTTTTCGAATTTGACGATCTGACTGCCGGAGAGATCGTGACCCACCGCACCGAAGTTTCTTTGCTATGGCTTGATGAAAGTATGGAGGATTGGAACAACACCATTCACAGCAGCCGCCACACGCTATATCCTGTTTGCGCCGATTCATCAGACAATATCGTTGGAATTCTAAATGCAAAAGACTATTTTCGCCTTGAGGACAAGCGAAGGGAAACTGTGATGGAAAAGGCGGTAAAGCCCGCCTACTTTGTGCCTGAGAGCGTAAAAGCCGACGTGTTGTTCCGAAACATGAAGCACAGCCGCAACAATCTTGCGGTGGTTCTGGATGAATACGGCGGCATGAGCGGCATCGTTACTATGAACGATCTGGTGCAACAGCTCGTAGGCGACTTTGGCGACGATGAAGCAACAGAAGTGGAGCAGCCGGGCATAGAGCAGATCGATTCAAAAACCTGGAAGATAAACGGCAGCGTGACTCTTGAAGAGCTTTCCGCCGCGACCGGCATTACTCTCCCCATAGAAGACTACGACACTTTCAGCGGCTTGGTGTTTGACGCCCTCGGCGCCGTACCGCCTGATGGTGAAACGGTAGAAATCGAGACCTTTGGGCTGGCGATCAAGGTGATGGAAATATTTGAGCATCAGGTGGAAAAGGCCGTAGTCTGCCTGGAAGAACCGCTTACAAATAATGTATCTTCCTCCTCGGATAACGAATAGCGTGAACGATGGAACATAGCGGAGCTGTCATCATGGCGGCTCCGTTATTCATTATATTTTCTATCATAGAGCAGCGCGGCAAGCAGCACCACCAGACATGAGCCCGCATTATGCACCAGCGCGCCCGTTGTCGGTGTAAGAATGCCCTTCACCGATAACGCCACCGCAATAAAATTGATGCACATGGAAAGCGAGATGCTGAATTTTATCGTAGCAACAGCGGCATTGGACAGCCATTTTAAGTAAGGCACCTTGGAAATATCGTCGCTCATCAGCGCGATATCCGCAGCGTCCACGGCGATATCGCTGCCCATGCCCCCCATTGCCACGCCCACATCGGCGGTTTTCAGCGCGGGTGCGTCATTCACGCCATCCCCGATCATGCAGACTTTTTTCCCTTTCTCTTGCATCTCGTTTATACATTCAAGCTTTTCGCCTGGCAGAAGTCCGGCAAAAATCTTTTTGATGCCGGCCAGCTTCGCAAAATAAGCGGCGGTTCTTTCATTGTCTCCGGTAAGAAGCACAGCTTCCGTATTCATTTTTTCCAGCTTTTCTATCACTTTATTTGCATCAGGTCTAATAATATCCGAAAGCGCTATCACGCCGATGCAAACTCCGTCGGCCGCGACCAGAATAGAAGCCTTCCCCTGCCCGCGCAGCGTGTTGAGCGTATCGGCCATCTCCGCCGCCGTCTCGATACCGTTCTCAAAAAGATATTTTTCACTTCCGCAGAGTATATCTCGCCCCTTGAACTGCGCATAAACCCCTTTGCCCGCCTCCATTCGGAACGCATCCGGCTCCAGCATCGCAATGCCTTGTTCCTTTGCATAGGCGGCGATGGCCTTCCCGAGCGGATGC
>CAYPAH010000005.1:3518-15124 GCA_964408655.1 uncultured Oscillospiraceae bacterium
CACTGCGCCTTTCAGCCGACGCCGCAAGCGAGAGCAGCTCGCTTTGCTTCAGCTCCGCCAAAGCCGGAACGACGTCGCTGACTTCAAGCTTTCCGTATGTCAGCGTTCCTGTTTTATCAAAGGTGATAGTAGTGACCTTGCCCATTTTTTCAAGCGCCTCGCCGGATTTGATTATCACTCCATGCTTCGTAGCCTGTCCGATCGCAGCCATTATAGCGGTAGGCGTAGCCAGAACGAGCGCGCATGGACAAAATACGACGAGAACTGTCACCGCTCTGACTATATCGTTTGTGAGTAATCCTGTTGCCACAGCTATCGCCAGTGCTACAGGCACGAGCCAGCTAGCCCATCTGTCGGCGATGCGCTGAGTTGGCGCCTGCTTGTTTTCAGCCTCCCGCACCATGCGGATGAGCTTTTGCAGCGAGCTGTCGGCGCCCACCTTCGTAGTCTCAATATCGATAACGCCAAAACGGTTGATCGTCCCGCAGAACACCTCGTCTCCAATGCTTTTATCTACCGGCAGAGACTCTCCTGTAATAATGGACTGATCTATGGAGCTTTCGCCTTTAACGATCATGCCGTCCACGGGAACAGCCTCTCCGGGAAGGATGCGCAGTATGTCCCCCTTTATGATTTGTCCTGCCGGGATCATCTCTTCATTTCCATCCACAACTCTGCGCCCCTGCACCGGCGCCAGAGAGATCAGCTTGCGCAGTCCCTTTTTCGCCCGCTTGGTGGTCATCTCCTCCAGCAGCGCGCCGATGGACATAATGAAAGCCACCTCACCCGCCGCAAAAAGATCGCCTATCAAAACGGCGGCGATCATGGCAATGGTGATAAGAAGCGCCGAGGATATCTTGCTGACGCCCGGATTATTGATGATCCTCCACAGCGCAAGATACAAAAGCGGAAGGCCGCTGATAATCACCGTGATCCATGCGGGATCTATTGGCAACTCTATCTTCATTCGCGGCAGAGCAAGGCTTGCGATCAGGAATATTCCGGAAATAAGCGTCATTTTCCAGCCTGCAAGAAGATCGGTTATTTTTTTGAGCATAATTACCTCCGAAATACGCTTGCGTTCCCGGTGCAAGCGTCGTACACTTTATTTGTTAGCAAACTATTTGTTCCATTTGTAGTATAGAAATCGCAAATGATAATTTCAATGTATGTTTTGCACATTATATTCGTTACCGAACAAAAAACATGATTTATCCGGAAGGAGCTCACAATGGATAGAAGACAGCAAAAAACCAGAGACGCCATTTTTGATGCGTTCATCAAACTACTTTCACATAAGAGCTACAGCAAGATCACCGTGCAAGAGATCATTGACCTGGCCAATGTAGGGAGAACGACCTTTTATGCGCACTTTGCGACCAAGGACGAATTGCTTCGCGAGATGTGCACAGATCTTTTCGATCATGTGTTCTCTGATAGTCCCGGCATTGAAAGCACACATGATTTTTCATTATCCTCCGGCAGTACCAACGATATGATCGCGCATATTCTTTATCATCTGCGGGACAGTCAAAGAAACATCCTCGGCATATTGGCTTGTGAGAGCGGAGCGCTGCTTTTACAGTTCTTCAAAGAATATTTAAATGAAATGATCGCAGGCGGTATTCTTCGCGAGCACCCGGGAGAGGATATAGGAGTTCCTGACGATTATCTGATTAGCCATATCTCCAGCAGCTTCATCAATCTGGTGCAATGGTGGATGAAGTGCGACTTAAAACAATCACCCGAAGAGTTATCTGGCTATTTTTCCGCATTGATAAGTCCCGTGATCGCAGCAAAATAAAGCCGCTCGGATGTAAAAAGCAAGAAAATGAACGCGGCGGACAAGCATAGAATATCCGCGTTAAAACGGATGGAGCTTTCATTTTCCGTTTTGTCTATCCTCTTCCCTCGCCATATGCGCTGAGCAATATTTTTTCAATATCCTCAGCCTTGGCTGTTCGCGCATTTCTCGCTGCGCTCCCGTCTTGAGCTACGGCTTCGGCTATTGCGTGAACTTCCTTTGAATAAGCGTCTTTTTTCAAACCCAAGGCTGAAAATGAATCGGGTATGCCAAGGTTCAACTGCATTTCATTTATCCTTCCGGCAAGCTGTTTTGACAAGCCGCCCTTTTTCTCTATGCCTAGAACCGCCGCCAATTCTTCAAAAATGTGTGGCAGCTTATCGCCTGTAAATTTCAGCACATGTGGCAGCAGCACCGCAACGATGCATCCATGAGAGGTATGACAGGATTCAAAAAGCGAGTTGAGCTTGAAAGCCATTGCGTGCGCGACACCTCCGCCTGCGTTTGCAAAGGCCATTCCCGCGAGGCACTGCGCGTAATGCAGTCTCTCTCCCGCAAGCTGATCGCCGCGAAACGAAGGCTCTAAATTTTTTAAGTAGCTCTTTGCGGCTTCAAATGCCATTGCGTCGGTAAACATCGAAGCAGAGTTTGAAAGCATAGCCTCCATAGCATGACTTAGCCCGTCCATCCCCGAATATGCCGTAAGCGCAAGCGGCATTCCCACCGTTAATTCGGGATCGGCAATGCTTATATCCGGCGTAAGGCCGTAATCATCAAGATAATAGCCGCGATGTTCCTCGCCGTTATACAAAATACATTGCGAGCTCGCCTCAGCCGCCGTTCCCGAGCTTGTTGATAAGGCTGCAAAGCGGGCTTTTTTTCTAAGCTGAGGATATTCTTTTTGCTCAGGCAGAGTTTCAAAACGCATCCAAGGATGCTCATATAATATCCACATCGCTTTAGCGGCGCTGATCGTCGAACCGCCGCCGAGCGCCACTATCCAATCCGGATTGAATTCCCGCATTGCCTTGGCTCCGTTTGTTATTCTCTGAGCCATAGGTATAGCTGCGGCATTGGTAAAAACACGCACCGTCATCCCGGTTCGCAAAAGCTGCGACTTTATGCTAGCAAGCGGGTCAATATGCTTTCCCGCGCCATGATTTCCCGCCACGAGAAGAACGCGCTCCCCTTTTAAATGCCCGAGAACCGCCGCTGCTCCTTTTCCGTAATATATGTCTCTGGGTATAGTAAATCGCGCCATGTATGCACTCTCTTTTTTGTTTAAGCTGTGCTTCACGGCGCGATATTATTCATTTACGCTTATTCTTTAATATGCCTTGGCAAAATACATCACCGTTTTCGCAGGTTTCCCGCAATGGACGCAAACATGGCCGCTGCAATCATGGTCCTCGTTCTTTTTAAGAGGAGCGCAGCGGGTAGTCGCTCCCGTCGCCGCTTTTATCTCATCCTCGCATTCACGCTCGCCGCACCAATAGGCGCACACAAATCCGGTCTGCACGCCGTTTTTAAGCTCGTCAAAGCTTCCGGCGTCCACCGTCTTGCTCTCGCGAAGAGCTAAAGCCTTTGCGAAAAGGCCGTTGTGCACCTCGTCAAGCTGCGTCTTTAATGTGTCGGCCAGATTTTCCATCGGCACAAACTGCTTTTCAAGATTATCACGCCGCACGATAACTACCTGCTTGTTTTCTATATCCTTTGGTCCGATCTCAAGGCGTATAGGCACGCCCTTCATTTCCCACTCGTTGAATTTCCAGCCCGCGCTCTGATCCCTATCGTCAAGCTCAACGCGAATGCCCGCGTCCTCAAGCTCAGCGCGTATGCGTTTTGCTTCGTCAAGAACACCCTCTTTGTGCATCGCGATAGGAAGTATCACTACCTGAATAGGCGCAACTCTCGGAGGCAGCACGAGCCCGCGGTCATCGCCATGCACCATTATCAATCCGCCGATCATGCGAGTGGAGGTTCCCCATGATGTGGTAAAGCAATATTCCAGCTTGCCTTCGCGGCTCAAATACTGTATTTCATAGCCGCGGGCAAAGTTGTCGCCGAGATTATGCGAGGTGCCCATTTGCAGCGCCTTGCCATCCTGCATCATGGCTTCCATAGTGTATGTGGCCACCGCTCCGGCAAATTTCTCTTTTTCAGACTTTCTTCCGGTTATGACCGGTATCGCCAGAACATTTTCGGCAAACTCCCGGTAAACCTCAAGCATCTGCATGGTTTTTTCCTGCGCCTCGTCAAAGCTCTCATGCGCCGTATGGCCTTCCTGCCACAAAAATTCACTGGTACGAAGGAAGGGGCGCGTGCTCTTTTCCCAACGAACCACATTGCACCACTGATTCATCAATACCGGCAGATCGCGATAAGACTGTATCCATCGCGAATACATCGAGCCTATCACGGTTTCACTGGTGGGACGAATAGCAAGCCTTTCACTCAAGGTCTCGCTGCCTCCCTGTGTTACCCATGCGACTTCCGGCGCAAAGCCTTCAACGTGTTCGGCCTCTTTAAGCAACAGGCTTTCTGGAATAAAGAGCGGAAAATATGCGTTTTTTACGCCGGTCTTTTTAAAGCGCGTGTCCATTTCATGCTGAATAAGCTCCCACACGCCATAGCCATACGGTTTTATGACCATGCAGCCTTTAACATCTGAGTAATCGACCATATCCGTCTTTAGGATTACGTCGGTATACCACTGAGGAAAGTCTTCGCTGCGGGATGCAATGTGCTGTACAAATGCTTCGTTGTTCTTTGCCATAAGTTCCTCCAAATATTATCATGCAGCTTATTACTGCAATATCTCCTCTATCAGTTTTTCAAGATATTTATCCTCGTTGTTGGCGTTCTTATCCTCGGCCAACACGGAATCGACTATTTCATCCACCGTCCAGATGCGATCTTCCTTCGGGCTTTCCTCCTCCGGCTTCGTTTCTTCCTTCGCACTTTCAATCTCCGCGTCAGCCTTCGGAGCTTCGCCCGCCTCCGCTTGCCTGTGCGCGTCCTTCTCCTCTCCGGACGGGATATCTCTTTGCTCAATAGCGTAGATATTTTTCATCAGATCAGCGGGATTCTCATATGATTCGGGCGTTTCCACAGGCTCTGCGTGCAGCGCCTTACGCATATTTTGCAGCTCATCGTCTTCGCCTTCAGGCTCCGCCTGAGCGCCAAGCCTTTCAAGCAGATCTTCAAGACTCTTGAGTTCGTCCTTGAGACTGCTGCCAACAGAATACAGACGATCGTTCATTTCGCGAGTATTCTTTAAATAATCCTGCCTCGTAGACTCCGCCTGCGCAAGCATGTTGTCCGCCTGTGCTCGGGCGTCGTCGATTACTTTGGCCGATCTCTCCCTCGCCTCCGTCATCGTGGCCTCTGCCGCGCTTTTAGCGCTTGCCATGATCCTTTCGGCTTCCTCACTCGCCTCGTCTATCTTTTTCTGAGCATTGTCGGTCATTTCCTTGCTAAGCCTGTTTGCTTCGTCAAGCTTTCGAGCTCGCATGTTTTCTATTTCCGCCATTGCGGAAATAACATCGCTTTCTCTGGCATGAAGCTTTTTTATCTGCTCGTTTCCGCTTTCTATGTTTCTTTGCAGTTCTTGTATCTCGCGCAGCCGCTTATCCAGTTCCTGCTGTGCCGTTTTCAGTTCTTCCGCCTTTGCGGCAAGCTGGGCTTCAAGTTCTTTTTCTCTTTTACGCATCATTTTTTCCTGCCTCCTCAAAACTCCATTTTTCCTGCATTGCATCCATTCGCGGTGTAAAGCCCATGTGCCTGTATCCTGCCGGCAGTACGATCCTTCCCCGCGGGGTTCGTGCTATCAAACCAAGCTGCAAAAGATAAGGCTCGTATACATCTTCTACCGTGGTGGCGTCTTCGTTAGTAGCCGCCGCGATAGTGTCCAGTCCGACCGGCCGTCCGCCGAATTTTTCTATCATAGCCGTGAGCATTCTCCTGTCCACGGCGTCCAGTCCCAGCTCGTCTATCGCCAGCATTTCAAGTCCGGCTCTCGCAGTCTCAAGATCTATATGGCCATGAGCCACTACCTGCGCATAATCGCGAACACGCTTTAAAAGACGGTTTACTACTCTCGGGGTACCACGGGAGCGCGAAGCGATCTCCATAGCGCCGTCCTCGTCTATCTCCACATTCAAAATTTCCGCACTGCGTCTGATTATCAGACGCAGATCCTCCGGAGCATAATGTTCAAGCTGCTCTTTTATGCCAAATCTGTCGCGAAGCGGCGAAGTCAAAAGTCCCAGTCTCGTTGTCGCGCCCACAAGCGTGAATTTAGGCAGATCGAGCCGTATTGAATGCGCCGAAGGTCCTTTGCCGATTATGATATCTATGGCGTAATCTTCCATTGCGGGATAGAGCACTTCTTCAACATTCGCGTTGAGCCTGTGTATCTCGTCAATAAAAAGCACATCGCCTTCGTTAAGATTAGTAAGAAGCGCCGCCAAGTCTCCCGCGTGAGTGATGGCTGGACCGGAGGATATTCTTAAACTTACTCCCATTTCATTTGCGATTATCGAAGCGAGGGTGGTTTTCCCAAGCCCCGGTGGGCCGTAAAGCAAAGCGTGATCCAAGGTCTCGCCGCGCTTTTTCGCCGCCTCGATATAGATGCGCATATGTTCCTTGACATTATGCTGCCCTATATACTCGGCGAGATAGCGCGGGCGCAGGCTATATTCGATTTGTGCGTCCTCTTCAAGCATAGATGAGGTTATCAGGCGCTCTTCCGTCATTTGCCGCTCCTTTTAACGATCTCGCGAAGCGATAAGGTTATGAGTTCTTCAACGCGCGAGCATTCTTCACGCACAGCGCCTACCGCGCGCCCCGCCTGCACTCCGTCATAGCCCAAAGCGACCAAGGCCGCCACCGCCTCCGTTCTTATATCTTTATCGGCTTTTCTATCTTCCTTATTTCCCATTGCCGCAGGGAGGATATCTTCATCGCCTATCTTCTCTTTAAGATCGAGCAAAACGCGCGCAGCCGTCTTTCTGCCCATGCCCGGCACCTTGTCAAAGGCCGCCGCGTTTTCAGTATATATAGCCGTAGCTACGTCCGTAGCTGTCAAAACGCTCAGTATACTCAGCGCAAGCTTAGGGCCAACTCTTGACACGCTTATAAGTCTACGAAACATCCTCTTTTCTTCCACTGTGGCAAAGCCGTAAAGGGCGGCCATGTCTTGAGAAAGATGAAAATGAGTCAAAAGCTTGGCTTCTTGTCCAAGCGTTAGCGTCTTTCTCGTTTGGGCGCTGCAAAACAGCTCGTAACCTACGCCGAGCGCATCGATCACAACGCTTTCCGAACTTATATCCGCCACATTGCCGCGAATAAAAGCGAACATGCTTCTACCTCATCGTATTCTGAATTCTTCCGCCGAGGGGCCAAGAGTGTTGGCGTGGCATATCGCCGCGCCCACGGCGTCTGCTGCGTCATCAGGCTTTGGAGCCTCTTTGAGTTTGAGAATGATCTTCACCATTTGCTGCATCTGCTTTTTATCCGCGCGTCCGTCGCCTGTGACGGCAAGCTTTATCTGCATAGGCGTGTATTCATATAACGGCGCGCCAAACTGCTGCGCGGCAAGTATAGCAACGCCTCTGCCAGCCCCCACCTGAATAGCCGTAGTTACGTTTCTTGAAAAGAAAAGCTCTTCAAAGACCACGGCGTCGGGCTTATGCAGCATACAGAGCGCCTTTACTCCCTCATATAGTTTTTCAAGCCGCTTAGGGAACGCTTCGCCCGCCTTGGTTTCTATAACGCCATAATCAACAGGGCGCAACGACGAAGCGCGCGCATCGATCACGCCGTATCCAAGTATCGCGTATCCCGGATCGATGCCCAGCACGATCAAAGCAATACCTCAATTTACATATTTTTATACAGTATAGCATGAGGTTTTCCAAAAGAAAAGAAATGTCTCCGCGCTGAAGCTTCAGCTTTCTATATTTTCGATGAACTCGTCTATCTGTGATAGTGTGTCAAAGGCTATTCCAGCATTGATCTCGGCTTCAAGCTCTTCGGAAATATTCTGCGCGTCAAAATCCAGCTTCATCACTTGCTCGTTTTCCCCATCCGCTTCTGATCTTTTCTCCACATATAATCCGCCGTTTTCACGCACGAGCAGATAATGCGCGGGGCAATAGCCCTCGCGGGATTTGCGCAGAACAGCCCTTTTCTCTGTAAGTTCAAGTATCTCATAAGCAGAGATATCCCGCGTCAAGGCTTCGCCATCAGCGCCAAGCATATCGATCTCCCGCTCGGCAAGGTGTCCGCAGCTTGTGAATTCGCTTATTAAAACCACTTGCGCGGCAGAGGGTATTATGAGCTTTTCCTCTTCGTTCGCTTTGCCGTTTGAGTCTTGAACCGTCTGTGAAGGCGTTGCCTTCGCGGAAAGCGCCAAACCCTCATCATCATTTTTCCGCCCGTTATTCGGGGCGGAAAGCGCAAGGCCGATGAATACGCCCAGCAAAAGCATGGTCATGCCTGAAAGCGCCAAAACAATATAAAGCTTTTGCCGTTTTTCCGGCGAAAATATATCCATACCGGCATTTTTTCCGTATGGATGGCATTTTATACCTGTTCTTTTCCGTTTTTTAACCCAGGATCAGTAGAAGAATAACGCCAGGTATTCCCAATATTCCCACCAAGAGCGAATTAAACGGCGAAAGCGGGATAGAAGCGCCAAATATGCCGCCGACAAAATTAAAGACAAGCAGAATCACCGCGCCGACTATAGCGTTGCCGATAAGCCTAAAGACTATCTTTGCAGAAATTTTCAGCAGCTTGCAAATCAGCTTTAATACAAATATACCGATAATGAACGCAAACAGGCAAACGACCAGCGTAGTAGCTGTGATCAAGTTTTATCTCCTCCGCTATGCTTTAGTAAAAACACATATTTTCTCCGCGCCGCTTCAATGCCAAACGCGGCATAATCTATCAGCTCCGGATCTTTAACGCTTTCAAAGTAGCTTACCGCGTTTTTCCATTCTTGAAGCGCGGTCTGTATCGCCTCGTTACGGGCGTCGCCGTCCTTAGGCTTTCCGTAGCGCATAGCGCACCTCCGTAAATTCTATTTTGTTACAGAGTATGCGCCGATATGGATTATTCTATAACATTTCCCTTTTTGAGGAATCTGACGATATAAAAGATCAGAATCGTATATAAGGGAATCATTACCGCCTGATTGATGAGCCTTGCGTATATTATCTGCCACGGCGTTCCGTAAAGCCACACAAGCAGCGCCGTGTTTAAGCCGACGCTGCCGATAAGCTGTCCCGTGGCGATCGCGGCAAACAGGCGCTTGAAGCTCGGCGTCTGCCTTTTTATAAAGAACAGACCAGGTATCAGTCCGAACAATATGCCGACTACGGTAAACCACGGCATATACGCGCCCTTAGGGAATATCATCGCCTGCAAAAAGTCCGTTAAACCGCCGACCATGCCGCCATACACCGGACCGTAAAGAACGCCCGAAAGAATTACCGGAAGCACGCCAAGGCCGATCTTCAATGTATATGCGCCAAGCGGCATAGCCGGGATGCTGAGCAAACCGCCAAGCACCACGCCCAGCGCCGTCAACAGCGCGCAAATAACGATCCTCTTGGTGTTCACATTCACCTGCGTAGAATTCTTCATAAAAATACCTCCTTATGCATACTGTTTTCACGTACCACATAGAGGAGTATTTTTATATAGCGTACCGCGCTCCCTTATGCGGCAGCGGGATGCGAACAGCGCACCGCAGATCTTCAATCTTTCGTCCGCCCGGCAACTCCCCGTCCGGGTGGCACTGACGGCATTTCTGCCGCATGGCGCGCACTGTTCTACTCTGCCATTGTTTTCGCTATTGTATATCCTTGTTCAAGCCTTGTCCATACCCTATTGCACGGCGCTTATCTCATAGCTTGCGCGCACAACGTTTCCCATAGTTTCCTCATCGAGATAATTAACATAAAACTTTTCAGAAAGTCCGCTCATAAGCACCTGCGTGGTGGGCAGGTCCATAAGCGCCTTGCTCTCGCCGCTTGTTATGTCGTAGACCCACAGTGTATAGGGGAATGGATCGTCAGCTTCGGCATTCGCAGCTTCAGCCTCCTCCGCGCCGTCCTCTTCTCCCTCGTTAGCGCTTCCCGAAAGCCGGTTTTCAAAATAATACAGTTTGGTGCAGTCCCTCGACCAGAAAAAGCTATATACCGAAAAATCCTCCGTAACATCCGCCGCCTGCCCGCTTTGCATATCAAATATCCTAAATGCGCTTTTACGCCCTTCGGCTTCAAAATCTCCGGCGTCGTCGTTGATCGCCATATAACGCTTATCGGGCGAAAGCGCAAAGCTCGTTCCTTTTGTGAAGACCTTTCGAACTCCGCCTTCGGGCTTTATGCGGTAAATTATAGCGCCCTCCGTCATGTCTGTCTCAACAAAATAAAGATTTCCGTCGCAATATGCTATGTCGGATTCGTCCGCGCCGTTTTTATCCACCACGCTGTAACGTTTGGTTTCATCGGGCACGTTGAAATCATATTGATGAAGCTGCATCCCGCTTGAACCGCTGACGGCGTATATCGCAAAACCGAGAGCGTCCCATGTATAAGCGCTGACCATATCGCCAAAGCCCAGCTCCGTGAGATCCACCAGCATCTCCTTCGCCTCAACATCAAAAACATAAAGATGCGTGCTTTCGGCCGCACGCTCAAGCACGGCAAGCTTTCGTCCGTCGGGAGAGTAAAGGGCTGATTCTATCGTTTCAAATTCATAAGGGAAAAGGCGTTTTTTATTTCCGCCAAGATCCATGATGTAAAGCTGTTCATATGAATAACTATCGCCCGTTATTTCATCATCGGTTATGCGTTTGCTGTAAAGCACTCCATTCTTTTCCGGAAGCGTACACAAATATAATCCATCCTCAAGAAACACCTTGCCCGTTTGTTCTTTTCCGTCCACGCGGCATATCTGCTGATTATAAACAGCCTTCAGATTCATCTCGGAGGAATACGGCGGCAGATCTCCATCCTTCAATTCAGCCGTATACCATTGAGATTCCATGCTCCCCTCGGTAAGCGCCGCCGTTTTTTTCATAAAGCTTTCCGCTTCCATAGGCGTAGCAAAGGGGTCGGAGATCAAAACTATCCTCTCGCTTCCCCTAGTCATCGTAGGATGCATCTCCATCTCTCGCGAAACAGAACCGTCGCAGTAATCGCGGTAAATATCGGCAAGAGCATAATAATGCACGTCCGCTTCCATAAGATCCGCGATATCATCTTCGTTCTCGTGCTTTTCTTCCTCCATGATTCTCATGCGTATAAGAAGAACACCATCGTTTTCCTCAATGCGAAAAACACATTCTTTATTCATTTGCAGAAATACGCTCACCATATCCCCGTCCGTGAGAATATGCTGAAAATAGCCGTCCACCTCGCTTATTGCGCTAAAGTCGGCGCTGCGCGTGTAATCCCAATAAGAAAGCCCCTGCAATTCTATCACCAGGCGGTTTGGCGTAGGCAGGGCATATATATCATAGGGCGGTATGGTCAAAAGAGGCTTTTCATCCTCGCTGCCCGAAATACGGCTGCCCTGCACAAATGCAAGCTCAAGGCACAGCTCGTCTCCCTCACGGTATATTTCAGCCGATTTTAAATTCGCCTGTTCGAGCGGCACTCCTCCTCTAAGATGCGCGCCCGTCTGCATATAGCCCTCATAAGCGCTCACAGTTGAGGCCGCTTCTTCGCTTGTTTCGCCGGCACATGCCGAAAGAAGCAGGCAGAAAAGCACTGCGGTAACAACA
>CAYPAH010000005.1:15134-26451 GCA_964408655.1 uncultured Oscillospiraceae bacterium
TAAATAACTACGCATACGGTAAGTATATCATAAGCTATGCGAATTGCGAAGATGCGCTCTCTTTTTTGCCATATCTTTTCAAATATTGTTTTCATTTCGCCTTTTTAAAAAGGCTTTGCAAGCAGATAAGGATTTGTTATAATATAGCTTGTATATGTATGAATATCCTACCATGAGGAGGAATAGTAAAAATGAAGTGCAAAAACTGCGGCGCTTTCAATGAGGACTATATGGAATACTGCGAGAACTGCGCGGCTCCCCTGGTTCCTCAAAGCGAAGATACCGCTCCGGAGCAAAGTGCTCCAAAGGCGAATGCCGCTTCCGCAAGCGCCGACGGCCAAGCTTCCTGGGGATTCGTTCAGGCTCCGCGCTGGATTCAGCCCGAGTTTGACGCAAACACCATAAGCGAAGACGATATTCCGGAAGACTTCAATCAGAGAAGTCAAGCCCCTGCCGATTTTTCTCAGCAGGCTTCACAGGCTCAGAACGTCCCCGAACAAAACGGCGCCTATAATGCCGCGCCTTACGGCGGCAGCCAGCAAAACACATACGGCGGCGCTCCCTATAACGGCAATGCACAGTCTGCGCCGGTATATAACGCGCCAAGCTACAATGCGCCAAGCTTTAGCGCGCCCGCATTTGGCTCGCAGCCCGCTCAGCCCTTCGATCAGCAGGGCGCTCCCGTCAATTATCAGAGCGCGCCCGTTTTCAGTGCGCAGCCTTACGGCGGCGCGGCTCCCGCCGGAGCAGAGCCGTATCAGGCGCCCGGCCGCGGTGGAGTAAAATTTGCCGAACCCGTAAACGATGATTATTTCGGCGCCGACGCGCCTATCAGCGAACCACGCCGCCGCAGCGCAAAGCGCAAGGATGGCGGCAAGGATATGAAAACTATCCTTTTCTGGGCAGCGGCAGGCGTTCTTGTCGTGCTCATCATAGTGTTTTCTATAATTTTCTTTACCAACCGCTTTGGCAAGGATAAGACGAACGAAACTCCCGCCGAAGCTCCCGCCGCCGCTGACGACACACAGGCCACTACTTCTTCGGACAAGCCGGCTTTCCTTGGCGGTATTTTCAGCAAGAACCCCATCACCAAGCCCGCCACCATCGAAGAGGGCGTTACCGCTGACGGCGAGCCCGCATACATCATCACGATCTATGCTAAAAACAAGTGCTCCGTTCGCTTTACCGCGGGTTCTCTCGTAAAGGAAAATCCCATCACCGACGGCTCGCTGAAGCTGCGCATCCCTAACGAGATATGGATTCCCGACGAGCCCGTTGAAAACGCTTCTATCGAAGTATATCCCGACATTATCGTTATCGATAAGGACGGCAATGAGGTTCCTGTGGAGTTCAGCTCGCCTATCGTTATCGACCTTCCGACTATCGATATGACTCTAAGCGAGCCTACCACGGCCAGCGTTACGACGGCTGACGGCAACATCAATGTTGCGGGTATGGTCGGCGACACAACCGCCGAGGTATTCGTAAATGACACTCAGCTATACCTTGACGAGTCCGGAAACTTTGCCGGAACCTATACCGTCAGCGGATATGGCTCTTCCGAGATCAATGTGGAAGCCCGCAAGAACGGCTATCAGATCGCGCGTAAGACCTTTACCGCAGAGTATGCCGATCCCGCTTCGGGAGCCGCTGCCGCAGGCAGCACCGCCACGCCTGCAGGGACTACTCCCGCAGCCGCCACTCCCGCTGCCATTCCCTCTAACGCAACGGCTGTAGCATATGTTTCCACAAACGATCTGAATGTGCGCGATCAAGCCGCGCAGTCCGGCACGGCTCTTGGTCAGCTTCCTCTTTGCACCAAGGTATATGTAATAATGGAAGACGCCGGCAACGGTTGGGCTAAGATCGTCTACAACAATGCCGAAGCATATGTCTCCGCCCAGTATCTGCGAATCGTAGCCAGCTCCGCTGATTACAGAACTACCACGGCCACAGTAAACACCGATAATTTGAAGCTTCGCAGCACCTCATCCACCTCCGGCGAGATACTCACGCAGCTTGCCAAGGATTCTTCTGTGAACTATATCAAAGACGCCGGTTCCGACTGGAGCATGGTAGAGATAAACGGGCTCATCGGCTTCGTCGCCACACAGTACATCACGAAATAACAACGATATACAACGGAGGCAGTATCATCGTATACTGCCTCCTCTTTTTACTTGGAAGGGGCTTGCGCTTATGAAAATATGGGCTACTATACGCAGCGATCATCATATTATCGCCGAAACGACACAGGAATTTCCGCAATCCATACACGAAATCGAAGACTGGGGCGAGATCATCAGCGCTCTTTGCCGTCCTCTCGATCTTTCGCGTCCGGTGATATTGCGCAAGCATGAAAATGATCTGCGCCGCTTTTCACGGGTCGTCTTTAAGCCAGGCGATTTTTTAGAGCCCGTAGATTTTGACAGGTATGAAGTGGAAATATTTCCAGAAGAAAAAAAGACAGACCGCTAATTTTTATTTGGATTCCGTACATGCTAATCCTATAATTTGCAAAGGAGAAAAAGCATGGACACGGCAGCACTTATCTTGATTATCATCGGCGCTTTGAACTGGGGGCTGATCGCACTGTTTCGTTTCGATCTTGTAGCTTCATTGTTCGGCGATATGACGGCGCTTTCACGCATCGTCTACGGTCTTGTCGGCCTTGCGGGGCTGTGGGGTATTTCGATTTTGTTCCGCCGGGACGGAAGGAAGCACGAGTAAAAAGCAAAAATAAACGTCCTCCGGAAGTCATCTCCGAAGGACGTTTGAATTTTATGTTTTATTTCGGCTATTGCTCCGCCTCAGCGGCCTTATCCCTCACGCAGTCAAGCGCAGCCCAAAGCTGGGCGTCATCCTCTTGATCGAGCTTATCTATAGGCGTACCCTTCATATCGTCCGGAAGATCCACTTCTATATCCGGCCTTATTCCAATGCCGTTTATGCTGCTGCCGTTTGGCGTATAGTAAGCCTGCGTCGTGAGCTTGAGCCAGCCGTTGTTGCCCGTAAGCTTCATCGTCGTCTGCACGATTCCCTTTCCGTAGCTCGACATTCCAACTATCGTTCCGGCTTCGTTGTCCTGCACCGCCGCCGCAAGTATTTCGCTTGCCGAAGCCGAGTTTTCATTTATAAGAACGGCGATAGGAACGTTGACTCCTTTTCCCTTTCCCGTATATATCTCTTCCTTGCCGTTTTTATCCTTCATGCTCACTATCGTGCAGTTTCCGAGAAGCGTGTCTGCTATGCTGACCACGTTTTCCAATGTTCCCCCCGGATTATTGCGAAGATCGATAACGAGTGAGCGCATTCCCCGTTCCGTCTTATCCTTGAGCGCGGATTCAAACTCGCTTACACAGTTTCCCGTAAAGCGGTTTATCCGGATATATGCCGTTCTTTCGTTAAAGAGCGCAGAGGAGACCTGACTTACGTTTACCTGCACGCTCTCCACCTCGAATGAAAGCGTTTCACCGGCGCGAATCAACTCCATTTTGACTGTGGAGCCTATCTCTCCGTCTATCTGCGCGGAAAGCTCTTCCAAAGTCATCTGTGCTACGGCTTTTCCGTTTACCGCTATTATCTTATCTCCAACGCGAACGCCGGCCTCATAAGCCGAATATTCCTCATATACATCCAGCACCAGCGCGCCGTCGCTTCCCGGCTGTCCGATCAATAAGCCTATTCCGTTATATGTTCCGTTCACGTTCGCAAGATATGCCTCATATTCCTCTGTGGTATAGTATGCGGCATATGGATCATCAAAGGCCGCGACCACACCCTTTGCCGCCCGCTCTACCATCTCCGCACGCTCCGGCAACTCGTCAAGCGCATTATCCTCAGCCGTGTCCATGATCTCATCAATCACAAAAAGATCGCGCATCGCCGCATATTCATCCAGTTGCAGCTCTACCGTGTCCTGCTTGTTATTTTTTATGATGTTCGCCGTAATAGCGGCGGTGATCGCCGCGGTAGTCAAAACCACCGCAAGAAAATATGCCGCCGTCTTTTGCCATTGTTTCACCGGATCATCCTCCAGACAGAATCGGGAAATATCTTTTTCCTCAATCCACAATATGATTATTTTATCAATAATAGCCCTTTGCGTCAATTCTGCTTTGCCGCTTGTCAATTTTACACAAAAATCGATGCTTTTCATAATATGCAGGATGCGCATTTTTGAATTTATGGTATAATTTTATCATTCCCGTGAACATCGTGTTCCTTATGCTTAGCAATACGGAGGTAAGATATGCAAAGACAACCTGGTTCCGGTGGCAGAGAAAAACGTGTTGGCTCTGGCGGAAATAACGCATACAGACGCGGCAGCGGTATTGGCGGCGGCCCGGTCGGCCGCGGCGACGGTTCCGGCAACCGCGCTAACGGCAGCCGCGGCAGCGGTGGGAACGGTCTTCTCGGCCTTCTTTTGGGGCTGGGCGTCGCCGCGGCAAGCGGCGGAGGCGGCAACGGCAAAAAGAAGGGCGGCTTCAATTTAAAAAAGCTGCTTATCATCATTTTAATCATTATCGTCGGCTATTGGCTGCTCAAGCAATGCAGCGCGAATAATGATCTCAGCAATCAATTCCAAAATAACGATAATAACGCCACGATAGAATCCGCTTTCGGCAACAGCGGCTCTTCCTCGCAGCCTTCAAGCGAAGCCGAGTCCGTTTTGGATTCCGAAAACGAAGCTGAGAATATTGATTACAACGTTTCAAATAAGGCTCGCGACAAGTATACCACAATTCGCGGAGGCGGCGACGACAGCTTCACTATTATGGTGTATATGTGCGGCACTGATCTTGAATCGAATTACGGCATGGCTACCGCCGACCTGAATGAGATGCTGCACAGCGATCTCAGCGACAAAATAAACATAATCGTAGAGACCGGCGGCACAAAAAAATGGAAAAACAGCGTTATTTCCAGCCGTACAAACCAGATATATCAGGTCAAGGACGGTGAATTCGTCTGCCTGGAAAAAGACCTTGGAAGCGCGGCAATGACGAATCCCAATACGCTTTCCGCTTTTATTAAATATTGCAGCGAAAACTTTCCCGCAGACCGCAGCGCGCTTATCCTCTGGGATCACGGCGGAGGAAGCCTTACAGGTTACGGTTACGACCAGAATTATGCCGGAACCTCTATGGCGCTTGACAAGATCAACAAAGCGCTCAAGGACGGCGGCTGTAAATTCGATTTCATAGGCTTTGACGCTTGTCTTATGGCCAATTATGAAACAGCTATAGTAGCCGAGCGCTATGCCGATTATCTTATTGCGTCTGAGGAGACCGAGCCCGGCTGCGGCTGGTATTACACCAACTGGCTCAGCAAGCTATCCAAAAACACCTCGATGCCTACTGTGCAGATCGGTAAAAACATAATAGATGATTTCATCAGCGCCTCTGCGCAGCAGGCTCCGGGATCGGCCACGACGCTATCCATCGTAGATCTTGCCGAGATGAGCGGCACTGTGCCCGAAGCTTTCAATTCCTTTGCAAAGGACGCTTCGTCAATGCTTGATTCCGACGATTATGAGTTGATCTCCAACGCTCGCAGCGACGCGCGCGAATTTGCCGAATCTTCAAATATAAACCAGATCGACTTGATAGACCTTTGCGAGCATATCGGGACCGATCCTTCAAAATCGCTTTCCGAAGCTTTGCGCTCATGCGTTAAGTATAATAAGCATTCCTCGGGAATGTCCCGTTCCAACGGCCTGTCGATCTATTTCCCCTATGGCAAGCTTAGCTCCGTAAATGAAGCGCTTGACCTATACAGCAGCATTGACATGGATGAGAGCTATACCGACTGCATCAGAAGCTTTGCAAGCTTGACCGCAGGCGGACAGATCTCCTCTGGAAGCAGCAGTTCTCCTCTCACGACGCTCTTCGGCTCGGATTCTTCTTATGCCGATCTTTTAGGCAGTGTGCTTGGCAGCGGAAACGTGAGCAGTGGCACAAGCGGCAGCTATGGGCAAACCACAAGCTTGAGCGGTTCTTCGATCTTAACAAGCGTACTTGAAAGCTATCTCTCAGGCGGGAGCGGCTCATCGTCAAGCAGCAGCGCAGCCGGGGCTCTCGGCTCTCTGCTTGGCGGCGGAAGCAGCTATGGCAACAGCTCGTCAGATTACGGCAACGGCTATTCAAGCATACTTTCCGCCATGCTTGGCGGAAAGGGTGGAATGACTGATTGGCTTGACACCGACCGTATGCTTCGCTCCGCGTCATATTATGATGAAAACCGCATTGATGCTTCTCAGCTTGTGCCCACGAAGAAAAACGGCGGCTATGTTCTCAAGCTTACAGACGAGCAGTGGGATCTGATCCAAAATATCGAGCTCAATGTATTTCTTGACGACGGCGAGGGTTATATCGACCTTGGAATGGATAACAGCTATACATGGGATGACGATCTCGATCTTGTTATGGATTACGACCACACATGGATCGCCCTCAACGGCCAGATCGTAAGCTATTATATGATAGACGAAACGCGAAACGACGATGGCAGTTACCTTATCAATGGCCGTGTGCCCGCCCTTTTGAACGGCGAGCAGGTAGAGCTCATGCTTCAATTCACGAACGAAGAGCCTTACGGTAAAGTTCTCGGCGCCAAAAAGCTTTATTCGCTCGATGAAACAAGCGCGCTTGCGAAGGGACTTATAGAGCTTCAAAACGGCGACAAGCTCGATTTCCTTTGTGATTATTATGATTACAATGGAGAATATCAGGACAGCTATATGCTTGGTGAGCGCATGACAGTGAATGGAGACCTTGAGATCAGCAATGTTGACCTTGGCGATCATCCCTGCAAGGTGAGCTATTGTCTAAGCGATATTTACAACAACCGCTATTGGACGGCTTCGCTGGATCAATAAAGCATGGTTCTGAGCAATAAGCAGGAGCTTCCGCAATGATCGCGGAAGCTCCTGCTTTATCTCGTTTTTATTATTTTAGCTTCGTTATATGGTCTTGGCGCTTGCCTCTCTTTTTTTAACTCGCATCTTCTGAATAACGATTATGCCACCAACGATGACCAGACCCACGATATCCGAAAGCGTGCCGGGGATTATCATGCCAAGACCTCCGCCGATAAGCAATATGCGCTCATACCATGTGCAGTGATCCTGAACGAAGCCCGCAAGACCTCCCGAAAGCGCATACATGCCAAGAAGCGCCGTCAATACGTTTTGAGCCACCTCTATGAAAGTGGTGTCTATCATAAGCATGGCGGGATTCAAAACGAAAATATACGGCACGATGAACGCGCCTATGGCTATGCGCGTTGCCGTAACGCCTGTTTTGAACGGTTCTCCCTTCGCTATGGCGCTTCCTGCCATAGCGGCAAGCGCAACAGGCGGCGTAATATCCGCGATTATACCGAAGTAGAAAACGAAGAGATGCGCGCTCATAATTATTGCCATTGTCGCGTTTGTAGGATCAACTCCGCGCAAGGTGCAAACCATGGAAATAATAGCGGGAGCGCATATAGTCGAGGTTATAAGATAATTTGCCGTAGTAGGCACGCCCATGCCAAGAATGATAGATGAAAGCATGGTCAGGAACAATAATAGATAAAGGTTATTGCCGGCGATTCTCGCAAGACCCGTTGCGAACTTGAGCCCAAGGCCGGTAAGGGTCACGGTTCCCACTATCATTCCGGCCATAGCGCAAGCCACAGCCACGCCGAGAACGTTGCGCGCGCCCGATTTCAGCCCGTCCACAATATCTATCGGGTCAAATCTCAAGCTCTCCTTTATCATGTCGTAAATCGAAGTAGTCTTCTTCTCCTCATTCCGCTTGGTATATGCTTTGATAAAGCGAATGAGGCATATCAAGAGCCATATCGCGATAGCATATAGAGCGTAAACGGTGAAATGAACGTCAAACTGCATAGCGGCGATCATTACCCCTACGGGTATGAAGCTAAGCCACTGTATGCTACATGCCATAAGAGAAGTGAGTATCGCGCCAAGCGCCGCATATGTGGGCGTGACCTTGCTTGCAAGCATATAGATCATAAAGGCAAGGGGCAAAAGAAGATGTCCGCGTTCCTTCATTACCTGGCCGATCTTGGGTATCTCTTCCTCGGGCATTCCCTTTAGGCCGATCTTGCGCGCTTCGTGGTGCACGCTTATCAATATTCCGGAAAAATACAGTATAGCGGGAATTATTGCGGATTTAACGACCTGAGCATAGGTAAAGCCCGTGCTCTCGGCCATTAAGAAAGCCGCGGCCCCCATTATGGGCGGCATAAGCTGGCCGCCCGTTGAAGCCGCCGCCTCAACAGCGCCCGCAAATTCGTTTTTATAGCCGAGCTTTTTCATCGCGGGTATCGTAAAAGAGCCGGTGCTCACAGTGTTTGCAACAGAGCTGCCGGAAACCGTACCCTGCAATGCCGAAGATATGACCGCCACCTTTGCGGGGCCGCCGATGCGCCGTCCCGCTATGGCGTTTGCAAGATCGATAAACAGCTTGCCAACGCCCGTTTTCTCAAGAAAAGCGCCAAAGAGAATAAAGAGGAATATGAAGGTGGAGCTTACGCCCAGCGGAGTTCCGAAAACGCCGCTTAGCGTGTAATACATATGGTTGACAATCTGTTTTATGGAATATCCCCTGTGTCCAAAGGTTCCGGGTATCAAATTGCCGAACTTTGCATACAGAAGGAAGACCGATACGATTATCAGAATAGGTACGCCGACAACTCTTCGGCAGGCTTCTATCAAAAGAAGTATTCCGATAACGCCTATCGCGATATCAAAAAAATTATAATTGCCGACATTTTTTATTATGTATTCATAGTTGAAGGGAATATACAGCACGACCGCCAGGGCGAGCACGGCTAAAATAATGTCGTACCATTCTATTCTGTCCTTGCGCATATCGGCTCTGGCCGGATAAAGCAAAAATGCAAGGAAAAGTGTGAAGGCCAGATGGATAGGCCGAAGCTGCTGCGCCGGTATCGTCCATATGCTCGTATAGATCTGGAACAGCGAAAACAGAATCAACACCGCCGATATAAAGAAGGTGGTCTTCTTCGGCAGCTTGTTTCTGAAAGCCGATTCCCTGTCGTACTTTGCAAGAACGGCTTCGGCCTCGAGCGCGGCTATTTCCGCCTCGCTAAGTCCCGAAGTGTCTATGCTGAGCTTTGGTTCTTCATAGGGCTTGCTTTCTTTCTTTTTAAATAATGCCATAAGGTTTTCTCCTTGATACAAAGATGATTATTAAGAAAAGTAATTATGAATAAAAGATATATTCAAACGCGGATATTGGCCGGACGCTTAGGCGCAGAAGGGCTCCCGAGCCCGCCATATCAAGCAACGATATTTCCTGCTCTCTATATAGAACATGGTGATCCGGAACCTTCTGAAGCATGATAAGCAGGGCGTTGTTCTGCTGCGCCTTGTCTATCCCGCTCAGAAGAAAGCCATCCTCGGTGTTTTCGATGGCTGTTCCGATGCCATCAGCCGGTACGGGGATGCCCGCGCCGAACGAAGTGAATAATGAGCTCTTTAAAATCAGTTGTTTTCCCGTCCACTCAAGCGTATCGGTAACCGGTGAAAGATTGACCGAGTGAACATAGCGTATGGAAAAATCCTCTTGCCGCTTCAATGGAAGCACACAAAGCGTTTTTCCCGTTCTGTAGTCCTCTATCATCAGCGCGTTTTTCAGAGGGATAAAGCAAAGCAGCAGACAGGCAACAAGAAACAGGGGAAGCAGTAAGCTCCCCTGTATTCTCTTATCTCTTTTGAATACCAAGCCGGACATCAGCCAACGTTAATGCCCTTTTCCTTATAGTATTTGATCGCGCCATTATGGAAGGACACCGTTACGCCGTCAAGAGCGGTATCGATGGTAACATCCTTGCCGCGAACATGGGCGCTGAGAGCCTGATTCTGCTCAAAGAGCTGCTTGGTCATGTTATAAACCACTTCTTCGTCAAGTTCCTCTGTGCAGGCAAGAATCGCCATCATAGCAACGCTCTCAACATCGGTCTCGGTGCTGTAGATATCCTTGGTGATGGTGGTCTTTGCATAGAAGGGATATTTTGCGATCAAAGCGTCCGCATAGTCGCCATCGATAGGCACAACCACGATATCGGTGTAGTTGGCAAGCTCGGTAATAGCGGCGTTAGGCATTGCGGAGGTGTTGAAGGCCGCGTCCACTGTGCCGTTCTGCATGGCAGTGGAAGCCTCGGAGAAGCTAAGGTACTGCACATCAAAATCATCATAGCTCAGGCCACAGGCTTCAAGAACCTGCTTGGCGTTGACTTCGGAACCGGAGCCAGCGTCGCCGACGCATACGCGCTTGCCTTTAAGATCCTGAACGTTCTGAATGCCGCTGGCTTTGGTAGCGACGAGCTGAACAGCTTCGGGATAGAGGGAAGCGATAGCGCGAAGCTGAGGCATTGCGCCATCCTCGGCCATGGATTCCGTGCCGTTGACGGCATAAGAAAGAACGTCATTCTGCAAAATAGCAAGGTCAGCCTCTTTATTGTTGAGAGAACGCGCATTTGCAGCAGAAGCGCCCGAGGTAGTAGCGGTGATCTCTACATTCTCGATATTCTCGGTCAAAACGTTTGCAATAACGCCGCCGAAAGCATAATACGTTCCGGCGTCACCACCGGTAACCATAACGAGACGATGCGTCTGAGCAGCTCCGCCGGCGCAGGCCGTAAGCGAAAGCACCATGCTCAGCATAAGGACGATTGCCAATAACTTTTTCATGTCATTTCCTCCTGAATAAATTTACCGTATAAAGATTCGTTTGGATATATGTATACAATAACACAGGTTCAAAAGCTGTGCAACACTTTTATGGAAAAGGAACACGGTATTTCTCCGTGTTCCTCTGTGTTTTCTTGCTTTAGCACGCTGTGCTTAGCGGGTCATAAATTTTCTTTATGCGATCTCAAGCGCCAGCTCCATCATCTGAGTAAAGCTCGTCTGTCTTTCTTCCGGAGAGCATTCTTCTCCGGTTACAATGCTGTCGGATATGGTGCAAATGCAAAGCGCATTCTTTCCGGCGCGAGCCGCGTTCATATAAAGCGCGGCGCTTTCCATTTCAACAGCAAGAACGCCCATCTTTTTCCATTCCATAGTCCTGCTGCCATCGTCATAGAAAAGGTCGTTTGAAAGTATGCTTCCTACCGTCACGGGGATATCCAGCTTTTCAGAGGCGGCAACAGCCTTTTGCAGCAGTGAAAAGCTTGCCGCGGGCGCGAAGGTTCCCGGCAGATTATACTGCTTGTCAAAGTTGCTGTTATAGCATACGCTCATGCCTATGACTATGCTGCGAAGGGGAAGCGCTTCGCT
>CAYPAH010000006.1:0-26395 GCA_964408655.1 uncultured Oscillospiraceae bacterium
CGAAAATGAGAAATTTTTATTTAATAATATCACAAATACTTATTGACATTTGCCAGCGGGGGGATGGCGGATAAAACTTTCGATCGTCAAAACGTGACGGCATACCATTTTGGCCGCTAAGCGGGTTCACGGCCAAGTGGCAGAGCCTCTGCGGCGCGTTTTGACGCCTTGCACGATAAAAGCGCCCGACAAACCGCATGGTTCAAGGGCGCTTTTTGTTAGTGTAAAGCTCGCGCCAACGGCAAAGCCGCCGACGCGAAAAGCGAAGCATTTAGATTCCCTTTAGCAACATGCAAAGGAAGGTGCCGCCCTTGCTGCCCTTATCGCCGCAGGTAATGAACATCATAACGTCGTCGGTGTCGGCGGCGGTGCCGAGCGCGGCTCCCTTATAAGACGAGGTGCAGTAAGAGAGTATCTTGTCTATCCATGCCTTTTTGGCGCTGCCGGTCAGACCGTAGTTGACGGCGGCATAGTCGCGCATACTCGCGTTGCCCTCAAAGAAGCCGATAAGCTGCCACTGGGTGTGCTTTTCATAGCTGATATAGAAGGTGGAGGTCTTTGCGCCGGAGCAATTCTCTTTGCACTTTTCGCACTTTGCTACGCCGAGCCATGCGTTCTGCACATGGTGCAGATAATGCCCGCCCGTCTTGGAGGACTGCATATTGTGGCTCATAAGTACCGCGATAGGCGCGTTCTGCGAGCTTAGCATATAGAAATAATTCTTTTTGCCGTTGTAGTCGTTGTAATAATACTGGTTCTTGCTGTTTAAGCCGTTGCAGTAAATGCTGTTGTCGTAAAGCTTGTTGTAGGCGCTGCCGATATTGGTGCCGTCGATCTTGACGATCTCGCCCCATCTATCCTTGGCCTTGTCGCCCGTCGCATATGAGGCGGTCATGGTTCCGGCGGCCGCCGCGGTGGTGAAGTCGGCAGATTTGACATATCCGGTATATTCGCCGTAGGTGGCGTAATACTGCTCGCTGCCGACGGTGCCGAGAACGGTGAAGACCTTGCCCTTCATGCTGGAAAGCTTCTTAACGAGGTTTTTGCTCTTGGTGGAGGTGTCGCTGGTCTTGCGCATATAGATCGTCTTTGAAATGGAGACCATCGGCATCGCGTTGGGAAGCATCGCTGTTTCAGAGCTTACGGCCGCGCCGGAAGCGGAGCTGGCGCCGGGAGTGCCGCTTGCCACATACTTTGAAAGCACATAGCCGCTCACGCCCGAGGCGGTGGTGATCTTCGTATAGTCGCCCTCAACGATTATGATGCTGACTGCTTCGTTTTTATTCACCGTGCCGACCTTATCTGAGCTTTTCGAGGCGGAGGCGCGCATATTCACGTTGCTATCGCAGTTGGTGATATATCCGGCGGCAGCGCCCGAAACGGTATTGGTCGTGGTGGTGTTAGTGGTGGTGGTGGTACTGGTGCTCGTGCTGTCGGGCGTTATGGCGTTAACGAGCACATAACCGGTGGTGCCGCCAACGCTTATCTGATAAAAGTTGCCGGACTGGCCGAGTATCTGCACCTGGCCGTATGAGAGCGTGCCAAGCACCTGCGCTTCGCTTGCGCCCGCGTAGATCGTTGTGCCGGAGGCGACGGTGCCCGAAGTGGGCAGGGCAAAGGCCGGCACGGCGGCAAAGAGCGTCAACGCGCAAAGCGCGCCTGCAAGAACGCGATAAAGCTTCTGTTTCATCTGGAACTCCTTTATATATAGCTTGTGTTGCTTATTTATCTTCGTTTTCGGGGGCGGGCTTGCTTTCGTCATCATCGTCAAATACGAAAGCCGCGCGCAGAGGATCGGCCTCGCCTGTGCTTGCCGGAGCGGGATTGCTCTGTGCGGCCTTGGCTTTTTCGCGGTCGGTCATGCGAATGTTCGCTATGAGCATACCCACTATGCCCAGCATATTGATGAACCACAGCACCCATGACACCGTGGAGTTTGCTTCGATAACTTTGAGCATTTGCAGCACGGGTGAAACGAGTATCATTATGCCCACGACCAGCGCGAAAATGCGCATCACCTTCACATACTGCTCGCGGGGAACCTTGCAATACTGGTTCTCATAATATTTGCCCTTGCCTGTCGCGGCGCTGTAAAGAAGGTAGGCGCCGATGGCGATCTCGAATAGGTTAAAAAATTCCATCTCAGTTCCTTTCAGGATAAATACGCATAATTATAACAACTACATAATAAAGGGCAGCGCTATGAAAAGCAAGCCGCGCCGCCAAATGTTAACAAAATGATAAAGAAGCTGTGCGATTTGCCTTCGTGTGAAGCGCTTTTCCCGCGCTTAGTACAAAAAACAGCGGCCTCGCGAGGACATGATCCGGCTCCGCGAGCCCTTTCCCTTTATGCTCTGCCATGAAAAGATCTTTGATCTTTAGGCCGAAGCTATAAGATCGCGCCGACGGGAAGTCCCATCGGCGCGAAGTGTGAAGCGCTTATATCTTTTTAAGCTTTGCCCCGTCCTTGCCGTCTTCAACGGCGAAGCCCATGGCTTTGAGTGAATCGCGTATCTCGTCGGCTCGCGCCCAGTTCTTGGCGCTTCTGGCCTCCTTGCGCTCTTCAAGCAGCTTCAAGGCTTCGGCGGGGAAATCTCCGCTTTCGCTGTGCTGCAAAATGCCGAGCACTCCGGAAAGATCGCCGTAAAGCTTTCTGGCGTGCTCAAGGGCGGCCTTGCCGTGCGGCTCGCTGACAAAGGTGTTTATCGCCCTCGCCATTTCGAATAAAGCCGCAAGCGCGTCGGCTGTGTTAAGGTCGTCGTCCATCGCCGCGCAGAAGGCGGCCTTGTATTCGTCAAGCTGCTTGATGAATAGCTCGTCGGCTTCGCCTGCTTCGCCAACGGGAGCGCTATCAAGGCGCTCCTTCGCGGTGCGCAGCCTTGCAAGGCCGTTTTGCGCCTGCTCAACAAGGTCGGGCGCAAAGTTGACGGGATTGCGGTATTGAGCAGAGAGCAAGAACAAACGTACTGCTTCCAGATCGTATTCCTTTGAGATATCGCGCACCAGCTTAAAGTTGCCGAGCGACTTGGACATTTTTTGATTATCGATATTGATATAGCCGTTGTGCATCCAGTAACGCGCAAAGGGCTTGCCGGTCGCGGCCTCGCTCTGGGCGATCTCGTTTTCGTGATGGGGGAAGATAAGATCCTGCCCGCCCGCGTGGATATCAAAGGTGGGGCCGAGGATGGCCATGCTCATAGCCGAGCACTCGATGTGCCAGCCGGGACGTCCCGCGCCCCAGGGGGTAGGCCAGCTCGGTTCGCCCGGGCGCGCGCCCTTCCAAAGCGCAAAGTCCAGCGGGTCGCGCTTGTTTTCGGTGGGGTCTATACGGGCGCCGCTTTCAAGATCGTCTATAGAATAGCCGGAAAGCTTGCCATAGCCGGGGAAGGAGCGAACGGAGAAATATACGTCGCCGTTTTCGGCGGCGTAGGCGTGTCCGCTTTCGATAAGCTTGCCAACAAGCTCGATTATCTCGTTCACATGCTCGGTCGCGCGGGGATTGACCGTTGCGCGCTCAACGCCCAGAGCGTCGGCGTCGATATAATATTCCTTTATATAGCGTTCCGCTACGTCGCCCACGGTGCAGCCTTCTTCGTTGGCCTTTTTGATGAGCTTGTCGTCTATATCGGTGAAATTCTGAACGAAGGTCACCTTATAGCCGCAATATTCAAGATAACGGCGCAGAGTGTCGAAGACCACGAAGGGACGGGCGTTGCCGATATGGAAAAAATTATAGACTGTGGGGCCGCAGACATACATTTTGATCTCGCCCGGTACCAATGGCACGAGATCTTCTTTTCTGCGGGTCATTGTGTTGTAAACCTGCATAACTGCCTCCTTTATATTCGGGATATTAGTATAACACGCTTTCGCGTTTTTGTGTAGCTAAAGGCGGGGGGAGTTTGCTATCCGGGCTTTTCCGCATCGTCCTTTTCGGAAGGAGCCTCTTCGCTTTTTTCGCTCTCCGGTTTTTCGGCCTCCGCGTCTTTGCTTTTCTTTGTTTTAAAGCCTATGCCGTTTTCTTCTTCGAGAGATTCTTCTATGTTGCTCAAAAGATCGCCAAGGCGCATTCCGCTGCGGCTTATTTTTTTAACGCGGGTATAGGCCGAATAAGCAACGCCGCCAAGCAGCATTATTCCGCCGAGCACGCCGAGCAGGATTATCACAGTGTCGCTTAGTTCCTTTATCATCCCTGCACCTTGAATCTTTCCGCGAGACGCAGAGCCGCGCTTATAGAAAGATGGCTGCGCGCGTCCACCTGATAATCAACGCAGGCGTTTTTAAGCTCAGCCATGTTGCATATCACAAATTCGTTTTCGAGAACGCTTTCAACAAATGCGGAAAAAGACTCAGTCTTTAAAGAGGGGAAGGGTATGCGCTGCGCCCATTCAAGAGTTTCCGCGCTCTCGGTGGTAATTATAATAAGAACGTTTTCCGGCAGCGCGCAGAAGGCGCGGCTGTCTATCGAAAGCGGCGATACCTCGTCAAGCAGCAGCAAAAATTTGAAGGGCTGCTCCGATATAAGCTCAAAAACACGGAAAAGATCGCAGCCCTCTCCGGCGAGGATCAGCCTTAGCTCGGGCAACTCATATGCCATGGAATATGCCTGCGAGCTTTTGCCCATGCCGGGGCCGCCGGAAAGCAGCATATGCATAGGCGGCTCGCCCTGCATAAAGCGTATCGTGTTATCGAGTATCTGCTCGTGCAGCTTTGGCAGGCACACGGGCTCGGGTATGGGCGAGAGCGCCTTTGGCGGAAGCGGCACAAGGGCGCCTTTGTCAAAACGGAAGGCGCGATCCTTTAAAAAGCCGCCGCAGCCGTAAGAGGCAAAGAAGCAGCGAAGCCCCTCGAGCTGAGAGCTCCAATCGTGATTTTCCAAAAGGCGGGCATAAAGCTCTTCAAGCGCTTCGTCGGCAACAAAGCTGCCGCGCAGCCCCGCGTCGCCGTATTTCCATGAGCTGAAGAGAAGCTCGCCGGAAAAAGCGGAGGGCGATTGCTGCTCCGCGGGCGTTGGCAGCGAGCGGGCGCTGCCGCCCGACCACACGGCCGTTGAAAACATCTCTATATTATCGCGCGCCTGACGCGGCTTTAGCTTTATCGCTCTGCTGCGGCTTTGCGCAAGACGGATGAGCAGCTCGTCTGAAAGGGTGCTTAAAGTGGAAAAAACAGAAAGCTCCTCGCTCATCATCGCGGAGGAAGCTTCGTCAACATTTCCGGCCGCCGCCTGCCGCGCAAAAAAATGCGGCTCGCAAAGCAGCGTGTGCAATAGAAAATCATGCCAGAGGTCTCCGCTTACGCGGCGGGCGGGGGCAGAAAGCAGCTCAAAGCTCAGCGCATGATAAGCTGAGAGCGCCATAAGCATGTCGCCCTCGTTCACAGCGCCCAGAAAAGCGTGAAGCTCGCGGGCGGCGCTGCTTGAGCGAAGAAGGAGCGAGCGCGAAAGCAATGGCGCAAGCTGTTCAAAAGCTTCGCGCGGATCGCAGCTGCTAAGATCCTGCACCTTGTTTACCTCCATAGTCTTCCAATTATATAATCATTATAACAAAAAGAAGCGCATTGGCAAACTGTAAAAATTCATGCTATAATAATGGTTCAAAATCCCATAAGCCAAAAACGACAGCGAATAGCAAAATACATCTCTGCGGCATACGGTATACTATGAGCAGAGACGGATAGCTGCCTGTTAGCAAGCTATAAGCGAAAGGACAAAACATGGGCAAGACCATTCTCTTTACCGGAGGCGGGTCGGCCGGTCATGTCACGCCTAATTTGGCGCTGATAGAGCGGTTGCGCGCCGAAGGATACACAATAGAATACATCGGCTCGGAGGACGGGATAGAGCGCTCTCTGGTAGAAAAGGCTAAAATACCCTATCATGCCATAAAATGCGGAAAGTTCCGCCGCTATTTCGACCTTAAAAATTTTTCCGACCCTTTTCGGGTGCTCAAAGGAATATGGCAGGCAAAGCGCATCATAAAGAATATTAAGCCGGACGCTGTGTTTTCAAAGGGCGGCTTCGTTTCCGTGCCAGTGGTGATCGCCGCGCACAAAAAAGCGCCGGTGATAACCCATGAGTCCGACTATACTCCGGGACTTGCCAACAAGATAAACCTGCGCTTTGCCGACAAGGTATGCGTCACCTTTGAAGACACTCTCTCGCATGTGGGCGCAAAGGGGATACACACCGGAACGCCGATACGTCCCGAGCTTTATAAGGGCGACGCGAAAAAAGGGCTTGCCTTCGCCGGCTTCAACGGCGAAAAGCCGGTGCTGCTCGTTATGGGCGGCAGCCTCGGCGCTCAGGCGATAAACGAAGCGCTTCGCGCGGCGCTGCCAAAGCTTTTAAGAAGCTTCGATGTTATTCATCTATGCGGAAAAGGAAAGCTGGATGAGAGTATAAAAGAAGAAGCTTACAGGCAATATGAGTATATCAGCGACGAGCTGCCGGATCTTTTCGCGGCGGCGGATGTTATACTTTCCCGCTCGGGAGCAAACGCCGTCTTTGAATTCCTCGCGCTTTGCAAGCCGTCGCTTCTCGTGCCCCTGCCTCTTTCGGCCTCGCGCGGAGATCAGATATTGAACGCGGGCTATTTTGCGCGAAAGGGCTACGCGATGGTGCTCGAACAGGAAAAGCTCACGCCCGGCACTTTGCTCGACGCTTTGAGCGACCTTTACGACAGACGCCTTTCCTTCATCAGCACCATGAGCGCCGAAGAGAAGGCCGACGGCACGGACGAGGTGCTTGCCGTTATCCGCTCGGCTGTGGAAAACAAAGAAAAATAAGATTGTGTTGCTAAGATAGTAAAAATACCAGATATGGTAGAATTGTTTCACGTGAAACAATATAAAGCGTTTTTACAAGAAATAAAACACAAGATGTAGAATCATAAAAATTCTGACGAAAGAAAACATCGGGAGCTTTTTCCCGGACACATAAAACAAGGGGGTAAGTATGCAACAGCTATCGAGGGACAAGGTGAGAAATCTTTTAGCTCAGCCTAACGGCACGGACAAACTGAACGAGCGGCCGGAGAGCGCATTGAACGCGGCGTGGGAGCTTTTCACCGAGGAGGGCAATGCGGCGGCGTGTGGATTCCTTTGTGCCTGCGTCAAGAAGAAGGCGATAAAAGAAAACATAGCCTTACGTCTTCAAGAGGACAGGGCTCCGCTTTATAAAGGGCTTGAAAGCGAAGCTTCCAAAATGCGCAAGAACTGCGCGCGGCTTTGCGGCGCTCTCGCCAATCCCGAGGATGCGCAAATGCTCATAAGCGCTCTTGAAAAAGAAGATACCCGCTATGTGCGGCCTTCGCTCATTCTGGCTCTTGGCGCAGTGGGCGGCGAGGCGGCGACAAAAACACTTGTGAATTACACGATAGAAGATGGCGACCCGAAGCACATGAGCGCCGAAAAGGAAGCGCTGATGATGGCGCGGGCGAGATGCGTAAAGGTAGAGAGCCACAGCTTCCGCGCGCCCAAAAAGGCGGTGGAGGTAGAGCTTCGCGCGCCCAAGTGGTTAGCGGGCGAGCTTGCGTGGGAGCTGCGCGAGCTTGGCATAACGCCGCGCCGCGTCTTCACCGAGGCGGTTACCTTGAAGACGGCCAATATAGAGGGACTTTATAAAGCCCGCTGCTTTTTCGAGCTGCTTTTCCCGCTTGGCAAATGCGAGCGGAGCATGGCAGCTATAGCCGAGGCGGCCGCACCCTTTTCGGCCTTCCTTGAAAGCTGCCATGACGGACAGCCTCCCTTTGCCTACCGCATAGAGATACGCGGCGCGCTTCCCGACAGGGCGGCGATGGCCAAGGGGCTTGCCGCGCTATTGGACGGGGAAAAGCTGCACAACTCGCCCTCTAATTACGAGGCGGAGCTGCGCGTTGAATATGGCGCGAAGAACGTAAAGCTTTACGCAAAGCTTTATACCATTGCCGATACCCGCTTCGATTATAGAAAAGAGAGCCTGCCCGCAAGCATCAATCCCGCGACGGCGGCGGCGGTCATCCGCTGCGCGAGGGATTATCTAAAGCCCGAGGCAAGAGTGCTGGATATTTGCTGCGGCAGCGGCACTATGCTTTTTGAGCGCGAGAAGTTCACGCCCTGCTCTAACCTTACCGGCGTTGATATCGCGCACAAGGCGATAGACGCGGCCAGAGAAAACGCGAAAGCGGGGGAGAGCCGTGCGAAATTCATAGCGAACGACTGCTTTAGATTTCATGCCGACCGTCCCTATGACGAGATAATTTCCAACCTCCCCTTTGGCAACCGCGTAGGCTCGCACGATGAAAACGAGACTCTCTATGCGGGCATACTCGATAGAATACCCGAATGGCTGCGCGCGGACGGGGTGGCCGTGCTTTATACGATGGAATATACGCTGCTCAAAAAACTGCTCAAAACACATGGCGATCTTGAACTGATGGCGCAGACCAAGACCGACGCGGGCGGACTTACGCCGGGAATATTTATAATTAGAAGAAAGTAAACTTTTCCTCGCCTAAGCGACGCCTGAGCGGCGGACTCGCCTAAGCGGCGGGCTATGTGCCGACGCGAACGAAGCAGGAAGCCCGAAGCGCCCTCACTCGCGGACGGTCATTCGCAAACAAAAACAGCCTACTCGCCTGAGCGGCGGGCTCGCCTAAGCGGCGGGCTATGCGCCGACGCGAACGAAGGAAGAGGCCCGAAGCCTCGTCACTCGCGGACGGTCATTTGCAAACAAAAACAGCGGGCTCGCCTAAGCGGCGGGCTATGCGCCGACGCGAACGAAGGAAGAGGCCCGAAGCCTCGTCACTCGCGGACGGTCATTTGCAAACAAAAACAGCGGGCTCGCCTAAGCGGCGGGCTAAATGCCGACGCGAACGAAGCAGGAAGCCCGAAGCCTCGTCACTCGCGGACGGTCATTTGCAAACAAAAACAGCGGCGTATATGGCCGCTGTTTTTAGTTACACCTTTGCCTGCGGGCGGGGAAGCCCTTAGGCGGTGATTTTCTTGAAGCCTTCCCCTGAAATTCAATTTTCCAAAATCAATATCTAGTGTGGATAAAAAAATAAATGAAAAAGTAATTAATTGGAATTATTTGGAAGAATAACAATTTGTAGTGGATATGGAAAAATATGGACACAGCATATTGTTTCACGTGAAACAATTTGCCCCAAAAGCAACAGGACAAGCCGCTTCTACATCTTGTGGAGAACAAAAGAGCCTGTTTTTTAGCAAGTTGCGCGCGGGCGAAGGATGCTTTATAATAACAATGCCGTTTGCTTAACAGAGCCGCGGCGTCACAGAAGAATAAAAGAAGGCAGGTATAGCCGTGGCTAAGATAATCGCGATAGCAAATCAAAAGGGCGGCGTGGGCAAGACCACGACGACGGTGAATCTTTCGGCATGTTTGGCGCATTTGGGAAAGCGCGTCCTTTGTGTGGACGCCGACCCTCAGGGCAACAGCACAAGCGGCATCGGCATAGATAAGGACGCTACGGAGTTCAGCGTATACGATGTTTTGATAAACGGGATAAACGCGAGGACTGCCCGCGTAAATACGCAGATAGAGGGGCTTGACCTTCTCGTTGCCCGCAAAGAGCTTGCGGGCGCCGAGGTAGAGCTTGTCAGCGCACTTGCCCGCGAGACGGTCTTAAAGCGCGCACTCGATATGCTTCGCGACGATTATGATTATATCCTTATCGACTGCCCGCCTTCGCTCGGGCTTCTCACCATCAACGCGCTTACGGCGGCGGACACCCTGCTCGCTCCCATACAGTGCGAGTATTATGCGCTCGAAGGGCTTTCCGATCTTATGAACACGGTCAAGCTCGTGCATCAAAGTCTTAATCCCCGCTTGCAGGTCGAAGGCGTCGTGCTCACCATGTTCGACGCGCGTACCAATCTTTCATCGCAGGTGGTGGGAGAAGTAAAGAAGTTTTTCAAAAACAAGGTTTATAAAACGATAATCCCGCGCTCCGTGCGTTTGGGAGAAGCGCCAAGCTTTGGCCTGCCAATCACCCTTTATGATGAAAGGTGCATCGGCGCAAAGGCATATATGGCGCTGGCAGAGGAAGTTATTGCCGCAAATCAGGAACAGGAGTAAATTTTACCATGGCGATGAAAAAAGGATTGGGGAAGGGGCTTGACGCTCTTCTCGGCGAATACGACGAAGCGGTACACAGCGGCATACAGGAGGTGGACATTTATTCCATCGACACCAATGCCGAGCAGCCACGCAAAACATTTGATGAAGAAAAGCTGAAGGAGCTGGCCGCGTCTATCGAGCGGCACGGCATACTACAGCCCATAGTTGTAAGGCAGAACGGCTCGCGCTATACTATCGTGATGGGCGAACGCCGCTACAGGGCGGCGCGTCTTTGCGGCATGGCGAAGGTGCCTGTTATCGTGCGCACCCTTGAGGATGCGCAGGCGATGGAGGCCGCGCTCGTTGAAAACCTTCAGCGTGAAGATCTAAACCCCGTTGAAGAAGCGGCGGGCATAAGATATCTTATGGATCAGCAGGATCTTACTCAGGAGGAGGCGGCGGAGCGTCTGGGCAAGAGCCGTCCGGCAGTGGCCAACTCGCTGAGACTTCTTTCACTTCCGCAAAGCGTGCTGGATATGCTTCGCGAGGGCAGTATTCAGGCGGGACATGCCCGCGCCCTGGTCAGCATAAAGGATGAAGCAAGGCAGAGCGAGCTTGCCGAAAAAATAGCAAGGGAATCGCTTTCTGTAAGAGACGCGGAGGCGCTTGCAAAGGAAAAGCCCAAAGCGGCAAAAAAGAGCAAAACGCTTATCGAGCGCAGCAGCGACGTATCGGCTGCGGAGACGGCTCTGCGCGAGAGCCTCGGCACAAAGGTGCAGATATTGGGCGATGAAAAAAAGGGAAAGATCATTATAGAATATTACAGCAAATCCGATCTTCAAAGCATATACGAGATCATCACGGGCGCAGAGGCGGAGTAATAGAGTATGCATTTATTTCTCTATGGAGAGAGCGGCGCGGGCAAAAGCTATTCGATAAGCCGCGCTCTAAGAAGCCTGCAGATCGAGCCGAAGGGATTTTACACGCAAAAGGTCATCGGCGCGGGAAGGCGGCCAAGAATAGTAATAAGCTATGACGGCAAAACGGAGCTTGTCGCGGAAAAGATCGGCGGCGATTATGCCGTATATCCGGATAAGTTCGACGCGGCGGCCTGCGCTTTTAACGACATATCGGCGGGCGACGTTGTGGTGATGGACGAAATAGGTTATATGGAAGAGGGAGCCTATGCCTTTAAAAAGGCTGTGCTCGAAACTCTTAAAATGCCCTGCCGCGTGATAGGCGTATGCAAGGATGAAGAGATACCCTTCATGCATGAGATACGCGAGCTTACTGGCGTTAGAACCATGCCAATCTGCGAGCACACAAGGCAGGAGACTTTCAGGATAGTCAGAGATTTTATCCGGCCGCGCACGCTTTGCGAAGCTCTCGGCGTTGGCATAGGCATAACGGCGGTGATAGGCGGAGGGGGCAAGACCAGCCTTTGCGAAGCATTGGGTCGCGAGCTTGCGGCGGAGGACAAGGTGGCGCTGAGCACCACCACGCATATTGCGGAGCCGACGCGCCAGCCATGGGTGCAAAACAGCAAAGAGCTGAAAGAAATGTTCGAAACGCACAATCCCGTGTGGATAGCGCGTCCGGCGGAAGGCGGAAAGCTTGGCACTCCGGAAGAGAGCATGGATGAGCTTCTTGCCTGCTGCGACTGCCTTATCGTTGAGGCGGACGGCTCAAAGCAGCTTCCGCTAAAGGCTCACGCCGAGCATGAGCCCGTGATACCCGAGGGCGCGAAGGTGATAAGCGTTATAGGCGCGGACGCTTTCGGCAAAACTATAAAAGAGGCCGTTCATCGTCCCGAGCTTTTTGCAAAGACGGTGGGCGCCGGTATAAACGATATCGTCACGGGAAAAATGGCGGCAGACGCCTGCGAAAGAGCTGACACCGTGTTGATAAACAAGACCGAAACGGCGGCTCAGCTTAACGAGGCGCGAGCCTTCGCGGCGGCAAGGCCGCATAAAAAGACGGTCATCGCTTCGCTAAAAAGCGAAAGGCCGGTGATAGAGATTTGGGAGGGCGAGCTATGCGTGTGGTGATACGCGGCGGCGGAGATCTTGCGACGGGCATCGGCCTGAGACTTCTTCGCGCGGGTTTCGAGGTGATAATGCTCGAAACTGCCACGCCCACAGCCATACGCCGCAGCGTGTCTATGTGCGAGGCGGTGCGCAAGGGTGAAATGCGCGTTGAAGACCTGCGCGGCGTGCTCTGCGCAAACGCAAAAGCTGCCATGGAGGCGGTCTCGGTAGGAGATATCGCCGTGTGTGTTGACGAAAACTGCGAAATGCTCCCCGAACTTAGAACGGACGTTCTTGTTGATGCGATAATCGCCAAGCGAAATCTTGGCACGCGCAAGGATATGGCTCCCTTTGTGGTGGCGCTCGGCCCCGGCTTTACGGCGGGTATAGACTGCCACGCGGTGATAGAAACGATGCGCGGGCATGATCTCGGGCGCGTTTTTTACATGGAGGGCGCGCGAGCCTGCGAGGACACCCACGAGCCGGGCGAGGTAGGCGGCTATACGCACGAGCGAGTGATGCACACGCCCTGCGCGGGAATTTACGAGCCGGTCTGCGAGATAGGGCAGAAGGTCGGCGCGGGCGACGCGGTGGCCTATGTTGAAGGACAGGCGGTAAAGGCGAAGATAGACGGCATTTTGCGCGGACAGCTTTCGCCGGGACTTTCGGTCTTTGAAGGAATGAAATGCGCGGATGTTGACCCGCGCTGCAAGCGAATACACTGCTTCACGGTCTCGGATAAGGCTCGCGCGCTTGGCGGAGCGGTGCTCGAGGCGGCGATGCATTCAAGAACGATCAGTAATTAGCCGCTTTTACGGTGAGAAATTACGACAAAAAGCAGCGGATACACTCGCTGCTGTTTTTATTTGCAAATGAACCTTCGCGTATTATAAAAAGGCCATTCGGCCTTTTATAAGTTTACAGCAAGGGGCATGTCGTCAAATTAAGCTTATCCCCATCTTGTTATATCGATAATAAAATATGTATTTTTCAGCGGCATAATGAAGCTGAGATAAGTTCAAACTGACGACAAGTGCGTGGGTTTTGACGCCTTGCAGTGCGGCGGATGAAGAATGAGCCGCGCTGTAAAAGATCGCTCCGAAGGCCAAAGCCGCCGGAGCGAAAGAAAAGCTCACTTACCTGCCTGCCAGCGCTATTATCGCGTCGGCTATCATCTTGCAGTGATAAAGCAGATCGTCTACCGACATAAATTCGTCTGCCATGTGTATGCGGTTGTCGCCGCCGGGTATTTCCGGGCCGAAGGCGACCGCGTTGCCTATGCAGCGTGCATAGGTGCCGCCGCCGATCTTCTTGGGCGGCAGATAATTGCCGGAGCGGTCGGCGTAAACATGAAGCAGCTTTTGCACAAGCTCGCTGTTTTCAGGCACAAAATGTCCTGCCTTGAAGGCGGTCTCGGAGCGCGTGCCGGAAAGCGTCGCGTCAAGCTTCGCAAGAAGCAGGTCGTTATCCATGGTGATAGGATAGCGAATGTCGAGATCGAGCCGGTAGCCCTTTTCGTCCCAGCGCATAAGGCCGGGGTTAAGGGTGAGGCGTCCCGATTCATCCTCGCAGTCGATGCCGATCGTCTCGCCGTGCATGTCGAAGCGAAGGGCGTTGTGAAGCGCCGCTACATTGTCCGCGTCGGCGGAGGCAAGCGGCAAACGCGAAAGAAGCGCAAACATTCCAAGCAGGGCGTTTTTGCCATCTTCGGGCATAGAGGCGTGGGCGTCTTTTCCGCTTATCATTATTGAGGTGCCGCCATGGGTGTCGTCAAGCACGCAGGGATAAGCGCATTCCTTTGAAAAAGCCTCCGCAACGGGAGCCACCTTTTCGCGGGAGAGCGGCACGAAGGCTGTTGCCTTGCCGGGGACGGCGTTTACCACGGTGCCTGCGTTTATGGTTATGGTGGAGGGGAATTCCTTGGAATAGCAGCAGTGAAAAATGCCTTTTTCACTGTTTACCAAAGGATAGTCCGCGTCCGGAGAAAAGGCGATGTCAGGCAGAGGGCGGTTTTCAATATAATGCTTCATGCAGCCCATTCCGCATTCCTCGTCGCAGCCCATCATAAGGCGCACCTTGCGCTCTAAACCAACGCGGCAGGATTTTACCGCCGCAAGCGCGAATATGGCGGCGATGGCGGGGCCTTTGTCGTCAAGGGTGCCGCGCCCGTATATGCGCCCGTCCTCGATAACTCCGTCAAAGGGGGGCTTTGTCCAGCCCTCGCCGGCCGGCACTACGTCAAGATGCGTAAGCACGCCAAGAGTTTCTTCGCCCTCGCCCCAGTCGGCATAGCCTATATAGCCATCCAGATCGCAGATGGAAAAGCCGAAGGAAGCGCAAAGTGAAAGCGCAAATTCCAGCGCATCCTTAACGTCCTTGCCAAAGGGCGCTCCGCTTACGGCGCTGCTTTGATCCGAAACGCTGGGATATTGAACGATCTGCTGCAAGGCGCAAACAAGTCTGTCCTTATGCTCATCGATCCATTGGTCTACCATTTTGTTCATAGAAAACCTCCGTGATTTTAATATGGTGTAGCCGGATAGCTTAAAACCGTGGTTTGGATTGCTTAGCTGAAGCTGCGGAAGCCGCGCCCGAGCACCTCTTTTGTTTCGATAATAGAGAACATCGCGCCCGGATCCTCGTGCCTGACGATGGCCTTGAGCCGCGCTATCTCGGAAGAGCGCACCATGCAGAGCACTACCTCCTTGGGCTCATGGGAATAACCGCCCTCGCCGTGCAGATATGTAAGTCCGGCGCCCATGTCCTCAAGCACATGCGGGGCGATCTTCGCCCATTTTTCGGAGAAGATCAGCACGGTGTTGCTGCGGTTGAAGCCGCGCAGCCCGCTGTTGAAAACGGCGTTGGCCACGAAAGAGGCGAGGATGGAGAGCAAAGCCAGCTCAAGTCCCTTGGCAAAGCCCAGAAGCGACATTATAACAAGGTTGAAAAGCAGCGAGATAGTCCCCATCGGTATGCTCAGCCTGCGCGAGAGGATAAGCGCGAGCACATCGGTGCCGCCAAGAGTCGCGTCGCGGTTCACCACGAAAACCGATGAAGTGCCGGTTATACATGCGCCGGCGGCTACCGCAAGTATGGGGTTGCTCACGCCGAAATCCAGTCCCTCCGTGAGAGAGTAGAAAAGCGTGAAGATCAGCGGCGCAAAGGCGCTGAAAATGACCGTTTTTATGCGCAGGTGCTTTAGCCCTATTATTATGGTGGGTATATTGAGCACGATTATGAATATCCACACGGGCAGTCCGAAGACGTAATTTATCAGCATCGCAAGACCGGTATAGCCTCCGGAGAGCACCATATGCGGCACATAGAAGCCTTGTATCGCCACGGCCTGAACGAGACAGACCGCCGCTATTATAAGAAGAGTTACCGAGTCCTTCTTCCAGTCAAAGGGCTCTTTGATGATGGGTAAAGTCAAAGCATATACCTCCTTCCACACAGTAAGCTCCCATAATAGCATATTTAAGCGTGAAGTCAATATGCAAAATGCAAACAAAGCGACAAGAATATAGGCCGAAACGTGAAAAACCGAAAAAGCGGATATCCGCTTAACTGACAAGAATGTAAGTTGCATTCATGCCCTGCATATTATATCATACAGGAACGGAAGCAAAAATGAAAGGCGGAAGCATATGAAACTTATAGAAGCGCTGATACTGGGACTTGTGCAGGGGCTTTGCGAATTTCTGCCGGTGTCAAGCTCGGGGCATCTTGTGCTTATGCAAAACATATTCGGGATAACGGACGATGTGCTCTTTTTTGACTCTATGCTGCATCTGGGCACGCTTGTTGCCGTCATCGCCGTGTTTTATAAAAGCCTGTGGGCAATGCTCAAAAAACCCTTGCAGAAAAAGGTTTATCTTTTGCTCGCGGCCTCGGCCGTTACGGGAGTATTCGGCATACTTTTTGAGGATAAGATAGAGCTGCTCTTCGGCGGAGGGCTTCTGGGCGTCGGCTTTATGATGACCTCGCTTATCCTTATTACGGGCGAGCGGCTTAAAACAGGCAAAAAGAAAAACATAGAAGAGCTTAACTATCTGCAGGCGGCGGGCGTGGGTCTTTTTCAAACCGTGGCGCTTTTGCCGGGAGTGTCGCGCAGCGGCAGCACGATAACGGGCAGCCGCATCTTCGGCCTTGACAGGGACGCGGCGGCGGAGTTTTCATTTATATTATCCATCCCGCCGATACTCGGCTCGCTTTTGCTGCAATTTATGGATGTGGCGAAGGAGGGCGCGGTGGGCTGCGGCGCTCTCAACGTTATAGCGGGGACTCTTATGGCGGCTGTTTCGGGATATTTCGCTATTCGCTGGATGCTCGATCTTATAAAGAGGAAAAGCCTCGTGGGTTTCGCCGTCTATACGGGCATACTCGGCATACTTGTGACGCTTGACCAGTATGTTACGCATTTCTTCTTTTGATTTCCCGGGAAATCATAATAAAAAGGCGCGATCTCTGCCCGCGGAGCTGCCATACTTGCAAATCCGCGGACTTTTTTATATAATAGCAAAATGAATAAGGCTGCAAAGCCGGAAAAAAACAAAGAGGTGATCTTTCCTTTATGGATGACGGGAGTCCTATACGATTATTGGTTTATATTCTGCTGCTACTGCTGGGCAGCGCATACTTTGCTTCAGCGGAGATGGCGCTTACCAGCGTAAATAAGATCCGCATGATGAACTATGCGGATAACGGAAACAAACGCGCCGCTAAGGTGCTGATGATACTAAGCGATTTTGACCGTGCTCTTACTACGATCCTGATCGGCAATAACATAATGCACATAGGCAGCGCGACGCTCGCTACCCTGTTTGTGACAAGACTTTGGGGAGCGTCGGCGGTCACGGCTTCGACTATCGTGATGACGATAGTGGTCTTTTTATTTGCGGAGATGCTGCCTAAAAGCTTCGCCAAGGCCTGCAACGAGCAGTGGGCGCAGGCGGTAAGCGGTTCCTTGCTCTTTGTAATGCGCATATTGAATCCCATAACCGTCGTTTTCACATGGATCAGCGGCGTTCTTAGCCGTCCCTTTATGAAAAAGGACGCGCAGACGCGCCCCACCGTCACCGAAGACGAGCTTCACGATATAATAGACACCATCGTTGAAGAGGGTGAGCTTGATGAAGAAGAGGGCGAGCTTGTTCAAAACGCGCTCGAATTCGCGGAGACTGCCGTTCGCGAGGTATATACCCCGTGGTATAAGGTGGTGCGCGTGAACATCTCGATGAGCAGCGACACGATAATCGACGTTATAAAAAGCTGCTCGCATTCACGCCTGCCGGTGACGGGCAAGCATGGCGCGGTGATAGGCATACTGCCAATACGCAGCTATCTCAAGGCATATATGAAGGATAAGGACATCACCCTTTCCGAAGTGATGGTGGACGCCAACTTCGTCGCCGCCGATATGCCGATAGACGAGCTGATGCAGACCATGAGCGAAAACAAAACGCATATGGTGGTCGTGCTCGATCATAACGGAAAAACGCTCGGCCTTATCACGATGGAGGATATCCTCGAAGAGCTCGTCGGCGAGATCTACGACGAGGAAGACCCCGAGGGAGGCGCCGCGATATGAGCACGCTTCCATATATCGGCATAGTGATACTGATAGGGCTTTCGGCGTATTTTTCCGGTTCGGAGATAGCCTTTGCCTCGGCCAGCCGGCTGAGACTTCGCTCCCGCGCCGACGATGAAAGCTCGAGCCTTTCGGATAAGATGGCGCTTTATGTTTACGACCGCTTTGATGATGCGCTAAGCTCTATACTCGTGGGCAACAATCTGGTGAACATAGCCTCATCATCGGTCGCGACGGTGATCGCGATCTCCATACTGGGCGAGGGGTATGCGTGGGTGGCCACGGCTGTGATGACCTTTGTTATCATCATTTTCGGCGAGATAATGCCAAAGATACTCGCAAGCCGCGATCCCGACCGTTTTGCCGCCCGTGTCTCGCTGCCCTTGCGCGCGCTGATGTGGCTTTTAAAGCCGCTCACATGGCTGGTCAATTCCTTCATGCGTTTTGCCTCAGGCGTTTGGCATGGCAGAGAAACGGATGAAGCCGTGACGGCGGACGATCTTGAAACGCTGATAGAGGCGGCGGAGGACGAGGGCGTTATCGAAGAGGAACGCTGCGACCTGCTGCAAAACGCGCTTGATTTCGGCGACCTGCTCGCCTATGAGATAATAACACCGCGCGTGGACATGATCTCGATAGATATAGACGACGATTTTGATAAGATCATGGAAACGCTCGACGCTTCTCCTTATTCGAGGATACCCGTATATGAGGAGAGCATCGATAATATAATCGGCATACTGCACCTTAATCAGGTATACCGCAGGCTGACCGAAGAGGAGACGCTCGATACGAGCCTGCTTCGCGAGCTGATGCTGCCGGTGTGCTTCGTGCATAAGACCATGCCGCTTGATGATGTGCTTGCCGCCATGCGCGCCCGCCACAGCCATATGGTGATAGTTACAGACGAATACGGCGGCACGATGGGATGCCTCACCATGGAGGACGTTTTAGAGCAGATAGTGGGCGACATCTGGGATGAGACCGACGAGGTGGATCCCGAATTCAAAAAGGTGGGGCGCGATCTTTATGAAGCGGACGGAGACATGCGCACCATGGATCTTTTTGAAGAGCTCGACATGGATGAGCGCGACTTCGAGGATGATAACGCCACCCTTGGCGGCTGGACTATTGAAATGCTAAACGGATATCCGAAGGTGGGGGATTCCTTCGTATATAAAAATCTCACCATAACAGTGAAGCGCCGTCACAATATGCGCGTGACCAAGCTCACCATAAAAGCAGAACCGCCGGCGGAGGCCGGAGAGCAATAATACATTTATTTTATGAAATCGGGGGGCACTATGATTAAAGACCAAAGACGGCCCAAACAGAAACGCGGAGACAGACGCGACGGCGTGTGGCTCAGCGAGCTGGACGCGATGCATGGCTTTACGCCATACCTTTATCCCAACCGCGCGGATAACGAAGCCTTCATAAAAGAGCAGATAGACATAACAAATCTTATGGCCTATCTTGAAAAGAAAAACATTGGCAATGAGGACTTCAAATATACCTTTTTCCACGCGATAGTGGCGGCATTGGTAAAGACGGTAACTCTTCGCCCGCAGCTGAACCGTTTTATTCAGGGCAACCGCGTTTATCAGCGCCATGCGCTGACGACCGCCTTCGTCGTTAAAAAGACCTTTGACGATAAGTCGCATGAAGCGCTCGCCTTTCTTTATTTCGATGAAGAATCCACTATCGACACCGTGCATGACGAAATAAAAAAAGAAGTCACGACCTTTCGCCACGGCAACGCCGTTGACAACTCCACCAAGGATATGGATCTGCTTCTGCGCCTGCCGCGCTTTATGCTAAAGCTGGTTATGAAGTGGCTATTTGCCCGCGATTACCGCGGCACCGTGCCCTATACCCTTATCAAGACCGATCCGAACTATTCAACGCTGTTCTTTTCGAATCTTGGCTCAATAAAGCTCAATGCCGCTTATCATCATCTGAATAACTGGGGAACGAACTCCCTCTTTATCGTGATAGGCGAAAAGCACAAGGCTCCCTTTTATGACGACGAGGGGAATGTCACCATGCGCGAGGTGCTCGACATAGGCATAACGCTCGACGAGCGCATAGCGGACGGCTATTATTATTCAAGATCCATCAAGCTGATGAAATATTTATTGCAAAATCCGGAGCTTCTTGAGCATCCGGCAGGAGAGGAAGTAGACTATGAGTGAAAATCTGGTAAAAACGCCCTGGCTCAAAAGCACGGGAGAGATGCCCGCCACGCTTGAATATCAAAGTGGCTCGATGTTTGAGGCCGTAAGCCGCATCGCCAAGAAATACCCCGACTATATCGCCTATGACTTTATGGGCGCAAACATCACATACCGCCAGTTCGTCCGCCAGATAGTGAGATGCGCAAGAGCGCTTCGAAACATAGGCATAGGCGAGGGGGACAGAGTTACCATAATCATGCCCAACGCCCCGCAGACGCTCATCATGTTTTACGCGGTAAATCTCGTGGGCGGCGTAAGCAATATGGTGCATCCGCTTTCCTCTGAAAAAGAGATAGAGTTTTACATCAGATTTTCAAAGTGCAAGGCCACTCTCGCGCTGGATCAAACGTGGCCGAGACTAGAAAAGGTGATGAAAAACGTCAAGATACCGAACCTTATCATTTCCGGCATAGGCGACGGGCTTGCGCCCACCAAGCGCGCGGCATATTCGCTTTTGCAGTGGTTCAAGGGCGTGCATATCCCGGACGACGCGCCCATCCTGCGCTGGCCTGATTTCATCAAGGCGGGCGACAGCTATAAAAACAAATTCTGGGCAAGACGCAAGTCCGGCGACGCAGCCTCCATACTCTATTCCGGCGGCACCACGGGCAAAAACAAGGGCATAGCGCTTTCCAACTATAACTTCAACGCCCTTGCCGCGCAGATCGTGGCCGTGAACGCCATGTTCCGTCCAGGCGATAAGATGCTCGCGGTCATGCCGATGTTCCATGGCTTCGGACTGGGAGTAAGCATACATTCCATGCTCGCAAACGGCGGCCACTGCATACTTATCCCCATTTTCAACGCCGAAAGCTATGCGGAGCTGCTTAAAAAGCACCAGCCAAACTTCATCGCCGGCGTGCCTACGCTTTACGAGGCGCTTCTGCGCCTGCCCAGCCTTGACGATGTGGATCTTTCCTGTCTCAAGGGAGTGTTCTCCGGCGGAGACTCGCTTTCCATCGAGCTTAAAAAGAGATTCGATGCTTTTCTGGCCGCGCATAACGCCACCATCAAGGTGCGCGAGGGCTATGGCACTACCGAGTGCGTCACCGCAAGCTGCCTTACGCCTCCCCACATGGCGAAGGAGGGCAGCATAGGCATACCCTTCCCGGACACCTTCTATAAAATAGTCAAGCCCGGCACCACGGATGAAGTCCCCTATGGCGAAGAGGGCGAGATATGCCTTTCCGGCCCCACCGTGATGATAGAATATGTGGATGAACCCGAGGAGACCGCGAACACGCTCAAAAAGCATGAAGACGGCCTTACATGGCTGCATACCGGCGACCTTGGCATGATGGATGAGGACGGTTTTATCTATTTCCGCCAGCGCATCAAGCGCATGATAGTCACCAGCGGCTATAACGTGTACCCCTCGCAGATCGAAAACATACTGGATGCAAACGATTTTGTGCATATGAGCTGCGTCATCGGCGTACCCGATCCGTATAAGATGCAGCGCGTCAAGGCTTTCGTCGTGCTAAAGCCCGGCTTTAAGCCCTCTGAGGAGATGGAAGCCGCCATACTTGCCTATTGCGCGAAGCATGTCGCCAAGTACGCCATGCCCAAGGAGATAGAGTTCCGCGAGAGCCTGCCAAAGACCCTCGTAGGAAAAGTCGCTTATCGCGAGCTGGAGGCTGAGGAGGCACAAAGGCGCGAAAATGAAGAGCAGGCGGGGAACAAGGCCGAATAAAAAGTCCTTCCGTCATTGATATGACCACGCAAAAAGCGCGCCCGGACTGAAACATGGCAGGGGCGCGCTTTATATAAGGGGGATGTATGATCTCAAGCGTTTTATTTATCCTGCTGGTGTTTGCGGCATATACGGTGCAGGCAATAACAGGCTTTGGCGGGCCGCTGCTCGCAATGCCCTTTGGCATTCAGCTTATCGGCCTTTCCGGCGCCAAAGGCATACTCACCGTGCTCGCGTGGCTCACGGCTATCGCAGTCGCCGTTCCCAACAGAAAATACATCAACTGGAAAGAGCTTGTTAAAATAGTTCTCGTTATGCTTGTGGGTCTTTGCATAGGGCTTTGGCTTTATGATCTTGTGCCCAAAGAGCTGCTTTTGCTGATATACGGCGTGATAGTCGTGCTCATAGCGCTGAAAAACCTTTTGATAAAAAAAGAATTCCACGCTCCCGCGTGGCTCATGCTGATAGTTTTGCTGCTTGCGGGGATCACGCAGGGGCTTTTCGTTTCCGGCGGAGCTTTTCTTATCATTTACGCCATGTATACCTTTAAGGATAAAAACGAGTTTCGCGCAACATCCTGCGCCGTGTGGAGCGTTATGAATCTTTTCCTCGTGCTGGCAAATTTACGCGCGGGACTTGTTACGCTAAGCACGCTGCCCCTTATGGGAATAAGCATAGCCGTTGGCTTTGTGGCCGTGTGGCTGGGCGGGGCGCTGCAAAAAAAGCTTGATCGCAATAAGTTTCTGCTGCTTACCAACGCGCTGCTGCTCGTTTCGGGCGTTTCGCTTTTGCTTAATCGCTAAACGCTGCCCCGAATGTGGCTAAAGAGCAGATCGATAATATCTATATTCGTGTTTTCATAAACCATGCGCGCGCCCACGGGATCTTCTATCTCGTTCAAAAGGGGCGCGCCTTTGTCATAAATTATATCTACGCCAGCATAATCTATGGGGAAGCGTTTGTTCACGGCCATGGCTATCGCAAGCTCATCTCCCGTGGGAGTAACGCGCTTCGCACTGCCGCCAAGCTTATAATTGCTTCTGAAATCCGCGCTTGATGTGCGCAGCATCGCGCAGGCGAGCTTTCCGCCCACGACATAAATGCGCAGATCCCGACCCGCGTCGACAAAGGGCTGAACCACAGGAAGATCGGGGAATATCGACTCGCGCGCCGCTTTGTAAGACGGGATATCGTAAGCTAGATACACATTTTTGCCGCCACAGCCGCGTGCGCCCTTTACAACGCAGGGGAGGAAAGGCGGCGAATCGAGACAAAGCCCGTCGTAGCTTGTCGGCATAGGCACAAGGTCATGCAGCCTATCATATGTCAGCATTTTATTATTTGCCGTTTCGTTTAATATCGAGCTGTTGAAAACGCGAACTCCGGCCTGCTCGAATCGTCTTGTCAGCGAGGGCTCGCGCGTGCGAAGCAGGGCGAAATCCGCCTGAGGCAGCCCGTCCTTCAATTCGTCCGTAAGGACGAGCCTAAGCTCAAGGCCGCGTTTTTGCGCGGCCCTGATGCAAAGCTCTATGAAGCGCGGATTTTGCGCCGCGTCTTCTTTTTCGTAAACAAGAAGCCCGTTCATTTTTTAGTCGCCGTATATCTCCTTATCGATATAAGCAAGCAGCGCATCGGCAAGGTTTACGCCCGTGCATTCGTATATGCTTTTGAAATGCGCGTTGGAGTTCACCTCGCAAAGCGTCATCTCTCCGTTTTTGCCGAATAAAAGGTCTACGCCCGCAAACTCCGCCCCAAGCAGGCGGCAGGCTTCAAGGGCAATGCGGCGCTGCTCTTCGTTCGGCTCATAGGCCATTGCCGAGCCGCCGTTTGTTATGTTTGCGCGAAAGTCGTTTTCGTTCACGCGCAGCATCGCGGCCTTCACCTCGCCGCCGACCACGTTTATGCGAAGATCGCGCCCTATGCTCGTGCGAATGAATTCCTGAAAGATCAGCGGAGTTCCGTCCATGCCGTGCAGCAGCGCCTCGGCGTCCGCGCGGCTGTGGATAAAGTATACCTGGCGGCCAAACGAGCCGAAGCATTCTTTTATCACATATGGATAGCGAAGCTCTTTGCCTATGTCGTCAAGAAAGGCGTCGTCGTTATAGCCCACGCCCTTAAAGCTCATGGGCGCGCAAATGGTTTTCGGCATGGGGAGCCTGTTCGCAAGCGCCATGTGAGTGTATGCCTTGTTGTCGCAAAGAGCCACGCTTTTTGAGCTGTTGAAAAGGCGCAGTCCGCGCTTTTCCAGCATATAGCCGAGCTGCACGTCCTTATCCCAGAAAATGCCGAACTCCGCTTCGGGTATATCGGAAAGCGAAGAGGAATGGGCGCAGTCGAAAAGCAGCGAGGCATTGTCGCGCAGAATAAGCTCTATATTTCGCTTTTCGGCCGCCGCGCGCAAAAAATCCTCAAGCTCGCGGAACTTTGCGCCCTGCAAAAAGCGGTTGACTATCAGCAGGCCCCGCTTCATTTTTTGCCGCGGAAAAGCCTGTCAACTATCGCGATAAGCAAACATGCTCCGCCGATAGAAACGAGCCAGCTTCCTATGCCGCTCGCGCTTATGCCGATAATAGAGGCGAGCCATCCGCCAAGAGCGGAGCCCGCGATACCCATGATGATGTCGCGGATAAGTCCGCCGTTGCTTTTCATTATGCGGCTGGCCAGCCAGCCAATAAGAGCGCCCACGGCGAGCTTTATAAGTAGTGAAAGCATAATACAAGTTCTCCTAACATGATTTTGAAACATTATAATACAAAAACGAAGAAAAAGAAACGGCGAAACGGCATGGAGCCGTTTCACCGCATAGTCTCTGATAAATTGCCGCGCTTTATTTATCCGCGGTGACTTTCTTCAACACGAAGAGGGTGGCTATCATCAGCACGATGGCGATGGGCAGGGCGATGATGCTCTGCGTAAAGCCGGCGATGATATAGCTGACGAAGGAAACTGCCGCGACGGTCAGCGCGTAGGGAAGCTGGGTGGAAACGTGAACAACATGGTCGCACTGTCCGCCGGTGGAGGCCATGATGGTCGTGTCCGAAATGGGCGAGCAGTGGTCGCCGCAGACCGCGCCCGCGAGGCAGGCGGAGACGGCGATGATAAGCAGCGTGCTGCCGTTATCTATGCAGGCAACGACGATGGGGAGCAACACGCCGAAGGTGCCCCAGCTCGTGCCGGTGGAGAAGGAAAGGCCAAGAGCCACGATGAAGATGATGGCCGGCAGGAAGGCAGCGAGACCGCCCGCGCTCTTCTCGACCAGACCCGCAACATAAACGTCGGCGCCCAGAAGGCCGGTCATGGACTTGATGCCCCATGCCATGCAGAGAATGAGTATGGCGGGAACCATGGTCTTAAAGCCCTCGGGGATAGCGGAAGCGACTTCTTTGAAGCTGAGCACCCTGCGGCAGATGAAATAGACGCAGGAGATGAGCAGCGCGAGCATCGAGCCGATGGCCAGCCCGAAGGAAGCGTCGCAGTTGGCAAAGGAGTTCACGAAGCTTTCGCCCGCGAAGAAGCCGCCGGTGTATACCATGCCGAGCACGCAGAAAAGGATAAGCACGATCATGGGGATAATGAGGTCGATTATGCGACCCTTGGGATTGAACTCCTCATTCTTGCCCTCGCCGTAGGGGCGGGCTTCGGTGGTGAAAAGGTCGCCCTTCGCGGCGTTCTTCTCATGCTGCTTCATCGGGCCGTAATCGAACTTCATAAGGGTTATGCCAATGACCATTATGATGGTGAGCAGGGAATAGAAATTATAGGGGATGGCGCGGATGAAAAGATCCAGCCCGTCAACGCCCTCAACTACGCCTGTTACGGCGGCCGCCCAGCTCGAAATGGGGGCGATCATGCAGATAGGGGCGGCGGTGGCGTCGATGATGTATGAAAGCTTTGCGCGGGAAACGCCGAATTCATCCGTTACCGGACGCATTACAGAGCCCACGGTGAGGCAGTTGAAATAATCGTCAACAAAGATCAAAACGCCAAGGAGGAAGGTCGCGAGCGAAGCGCCCTTTTTGTCCTTGATCTTTTCGCGCGCCCATCTTCCATAGGCGGCGCTGCCGCCCGCGCGGTTCATAAGCACCACGAAGATGCCGAGCACCACGAGGAAAATGAGAATGCCCACGTTCCAACTGTCGGAAAGGTTGGTGATGAAGCCCTCCTGAACGAGCGTGGTGAAAGCAAGCTCAAGATTAAAGGCGGAGTAAAGCAGCGCGCCCATGAGGATGCCGAGGAAAAGGGAGGAATAGACCTCCTTGGTGATGAGCGCGAGGGCGATGGCCACGATGGGCGGCACAAGCGACCAGAAGGTGCCGTACATGGCGCTTTCATATTCGCCGTCCGCGGCGAAGGCGACGGCGCTGACTATCATCATCAGCGCGAGCATGACCCACAGCAGAACGCGGCGGGTACCGGTGACTTTCCTGAACATAATGACCTCCAAAGATAAGAATAAAATATTGCGGGAATAAAAAATATGGCCGGAGCGATTGCACCGACCACACAGTAAAAACCATATAGTGAACAATAGCGCTCCACAGCAGATAAAGTGCTGTGACAGTCAAAGAGATGTTTTCCCTTTGCCCAGCGAACGATCTCACAGATAAGATGATCCGCTTCGGCGGCTTGCCCTTTTGCAATGCGTCAAAGCTTTCTGTTAGCTCCGCAATGCTACTTTTGCGCGCCGCGCCTCTATCGACTCCGTATTATATTGCCAAATTTCTTCCGCTGCCGCAAATTATAGACGTTAAGCGGAGGCTTGTCAACCTTTTAGGCAAGAAAAAGCTCGAT
>CAYPAH010000007.1:0-3750 GCA_964408655.1 uncultured Oscillospiraceae bacterium
GAAGACTTATGTCAGAAATCCTTTATCCCACAAAATTTGTGATTGAGCCGAAAAAACCGCAGCGCCGTCAATAAAGAAAATCTTCTCATGCTCAAAAAGCTTTCGCTGCTCGGCACGGGGCTTATGGGCATTATGACGCTTTTCGCTTTTCTCTTTCCGTATCTTTACCGTATGCAGCGGCTTTATCCGCCCTACTTCATAGCATATGCCCTTATATGCACCGCCGCGTTTTGCTTTGCGGAAAAAAGGCGCGCCTATTTATTCGTTACCGGCTTTGCGCTTATCTGCGTCACAGCCATTTTCGGAATGGAGCTCGGCATATTTTATACTCTCAGCGGCAACGCGAACCTTTATATGGTCTTTCTTATAATATTGCCCATGCTCTTTATCACGCCTCCCTCGGTCACAATGCTTTCGGCCTTTCTGCTTTGCGCGGTCTTTTCGCTGCTCTCTCTTTTATATAAAGACGTCGCGCATTACGAGATCGACATTACAAACTGCTGGGTCAGCTATATAATCTCAATGGTCGGCACGCGCATGATAACCGCCGCGCGGGCGGAAAATATCGACGCGCGCCGCCGCCTTTACAGCGAATCGAACGTCGACGGGCTGACAAGGCTCAATAACCGCCGCGCCTTCAACGCATATATCGACGCCTTGCATCCTCTTTTGCTTTCCGGCAAGACCCGCGCCGTGATCTATATGATCGATATAGACTGCTTCAAGGATTATAACGACACCTACGGCCACGTTGACGGGGACGATTGCCTTGTAGAGCTTGGCAGGATATTCGGAGAGCTTTCAAAAGAGCTCGGTCTTTACTTTGCCCGCTATGGCGGCGAGGAATTTGTGGCCGTTGGCACAAGCGAAGAGCTGAACGCCGAGGAGGCGGGACGCAGGATAGTGCAAACGGTGTTTGAGCGGCAAATGCTCTTTTCCACCTCTCCGTATAACCGCGTCACCGTGAGCGTAGGCTGCGCCGATTCGTTTGCGGGCGGCGGGGAAAACGACTTCGACCTTATCAGCAACGCGGACATAGCGCTTTACCGCGCCAAGGAGGGCGGGCACAACCGCCTTGCCATATATCGCGGCGCCTGCTGATAAAACGAGAGGAGCAGCCATGCAAAAAAGAATTTCCTCAAAACATGGATTCACTTTAATGGAAATGCTTATCGTTGTAGCGGTGATAGCCATTCTCATAATCGTTGCGATACCCGTGTTTTCCGCGCAGCTCGAAAAGACCCGCGAGGGCGTCTGCTCGGCCAACCGCCGCTCGCTTCAAGGCGTGGTTATGAGCGGCGCGCTTGTTGATGAGGAAAAACCCAAAGCATATTTTGAGGCATTAAGCTCCGGCGATATAGAGCGTTATCCCTGTCCGGCGAGCGGCTCATTTTCATGGGTGGGCGCGGCGGACGCTGAAAGCGGCTATGTCACATGCAGCAAGCACGGCGGCAATTCCATAGAGAATCAACTTTATAAGGATTTTCGCGAAATGTATGATGGCTGGAAAAACGCCGGCAAAAACAGCAACGACGCCATTCGCGCCGCGCTTCTCAAGGAATACGGCAGCAAATGGCCGCAGCTTGTGACGGGCGGCAAAACGCTGACCATCTCGCCCTATATAAACCTTTTTAATAACGACAGCTCTATAGTGATATTCGCAAACGGAAACAGCGCCACAGAAAACGCGAGCAACTGGTACAGCGGCTATATCTATGATCCCGACGAGCAAAGATGGTACAGCGGCAAGAGCTTTTCGGTAAACAGCTTCAACAACTGGCAGGAAGTGAAGCAGGAAATGCAAAACAGAAACTGGCAGCCGCTTGCGGATTACAGCGTGATAAACTGAATTTGGGAATATGAGCTTTATAAGACAAAAAACAGCGGCCTTATATGCCGCTGTTTTTATTCTCTAATGATCGTCCGCGAGTGACGATGCTTCGGGCTTTTTCCTTCGTTCGCGTCGGCGCATAGCCCGCCGCTTAGGCGAGGCCAAGGGTGACGACCGAGCGCTTTGAGGATGTTCCGGCCACGGCGTCCCATGTGCCGGTGCAGCTTATGAGGGTAAGCATAGGCGCTTCGCCCCAGCGCGGCTCCATCACCTCGATAGGCACTTCGTCGCGGTTATATACGTTCACCGTTTCAACATACCAGTAAAGATAGCTTCCGTCATCCATTTTGACCACGACCTCGTCGCCCGGCGACATATTTTTAAGCTCGTAGAATACGCCGCGCTCGCCCTTCCAGCTTTTGTGGCCGTTGATTATGGCGTTGCCCATATCTCCCGGCGAGGGGCCGTATTTATACCATGCGGCGATAACGTTTGAATCAACTGTCCCCATTGCTCCCGGTTCTTCGGGCGCGACCTCTTCTTTGGTCTTGGGGTTGATCTTGCCCACGGGCTGTATCTCGCAGACCTGCTCAAAGGTAGTGAAGGATATCTCCACGGGAATGAGCGAATACGGAGTAGGCTCGGGAGTAGGCTCGGGAGCAGGCTGCGGCGTAAGCTCGGGCGCGATGCTGCTTTCAGGCGAGGGCGTGGCTATCGCCTCAACGACGAGCGGGGGAGAGGGCGGCGCCACATAATCCGTATCGGGAGGAATCACATATTCCCTAAGCACAAGATAAACGCCCGCGATAAAGAGCACTATGCTCAAGACCATGAGAATATTGCTCAGGGTGCGCCTGCCTATACCCAAGGGGCTTTTAGCATTGTTATTATCTTCATTATTGCCCTGCCGGGCATTATTATCTACAGTATCCATATTCAAAAGTATAGCATGAGCATATTGCGCAGGTCATGGCGAAATTGTAAACTCTTGCGCTATTGCCGCACAAAATTGTATGTGCTATAATGGTTTGTCGTATCGAAAAATCGGTATGTCGGTATATTTGATTGCAAAAAGCTCGGAGGAAAGTATGGATAACAAAGGCGCGATAGCGCAGGCGCTCTCATCTCTAACGGAAATCAGCGCAAGCGAGCTGGCGGCCTATCTTGAAACGCCGCCCGATCCCGCGATGGGCGACTATGCTTTTCCCTGCTTCCGTCTGGCAAAAGCGCTGCGCAAGGCTCCGCCCGCCATCGCCGCCGAGCTTAAAGAAAAGCTCGTGCTTCCCGAGGGGATAAGCCGCTGCGAAGCAAACGGAGGCTATCTGAACTTTTTCTCCGACAAAGAGGACTATGCCTTTTCCGTGCTTTCCCGCGTTCTTAAAGAGGGCGAGAAATACGGCGGCAGCGATATGGGCAGGGGCGGAAAGGTCTGCATAGACTATTCCTCGATAAACATTGCCAAGCCCTTTCATATAGGGCATCTTTCAAGCACCGCCATAGGCGCGAGCCTTTACCGCATATACGCGCATCTAGGCTACACGCCGGTAGGCATAAACCACCTTGGGGACTGGGGCACCCAGTTCGGCAAGATGATCGTGGCCTATAAGCTTTGGGGCAGCGCGGAAATGCTTGAAAAAGGCTCCGTGCGCGATCTTGTCGCGCTGTATGTGAAATTTCACGACGAGGCAGAGAAAAGACCCGAGCTTAACGACGAAGCCCGCCTCTGGTTCAAAAAGATAGAGGATGGCGACGAAGAAGCGCTTTCTCTCTTTTCCCGCTTCAAGGATATAACCATGAAAGAGGTCATGCGCGTCTACGAAATGCTGGACGTGAAATTTGACAGCTTTGCGGGCGAGAGCTTTTATAACGATAAAATGCAGCCCATCGTTGATGAGCTTCGCGAAAAGGGACTGCTTAAA
>CAYPAH010000007.1:3760-23880 GCA_964408655.1 uncultured Oscillospiraceae bacterium
GGGTGCGCAGATAGTGGATCTTTCCGCTTATGATATGCCTCCCTGCATAATACTGCGCAGCGACGGCGCAACGCTTTACGCCACGCGCGATCTTGCCACCGCGCAATACCGCCACGACGCATATGATTTTGTAAGATCGCTCTATGTCGTCGCCTATCAGCAAAACCTTCATTTCAAGCAGGTATTCAAGGTGCTTGAGCTTATGGGGCGCGAATGGGTAAAGAATATGGAGCATGTGAACTTCGGCATGGTCTCTATGGAGGAGGGCACGCTTTCCACCCGCCACGGCAAGGTAATATATCTTGAGGACGTATTGAACGCCGCCGTTGAAAAGACTGTCTCTATCATGCGTGAAAAGAGCCCCGATCTTTGCGGAAGCGAGCTTGACGAGGCCGCGAAGGCCGTTGGCGTAGGCGCTGTGGTATGGGGCGTTTTATATAACGCCCGCATAAAGGACATCAGCTTCTCATATGAAAAGGCGCTGAATTTTGACGGCGAAACAGGCCCTTACGCGCAATATACCCACGCCCGCTGCTGCGCCCTTTCGCGCAAGGCGGAGTCTCTTGGGATAAAAGTAAACATAGAAGCTCCGGACTGTTCGGCGCTCTCTGACGCTTCGGCGACGGCGGTGCTTAAATCTCTTGACGCTTTCCCGCAGGCGGTGGAGAATGCGGCGAAGAAGAACGAGCCTTATCTCGTCGCCCGCGCGATAATGGATATCTGCGCCTGCTTCAACCGCTTCTATTACGATAACCGCATACTCGATGCGGAGGAAAACGAACGCAACGCGCGTCTGGCGCTGACCAAGGCCGTGCGCACAACGCTAAAGACCGGCCTTTACCTTCTGGGGCTCAAGGCGCCGGAGAGGATGTAAGGCGGCTTCGCCTTTCGCGCTGACGGCAAAGCCGGAGAAGCCGAAGCTTATCCGCGATAGCGGAAAAGAAGATATGCCGCCGCGTTTTGAAGGATCGTAAGCTCGCGCGCTGCTATTTGCTAACACAAAAGATTTTTCGGAGGAAAATTATTATGCTGGATATCAAGTTCGTTCGCGCTAATCCGGAGGCCGTGAAGGAGAACATCAAAAAGAAGTTTCAGGACGAAAAGCTCGTCCTTGTCGACGAAATAATCGAGCTGGATCGCGCCAAGCGCGAAACGCAGACCCGCAGCGACGAGCTGCGCAACAAGCGCAACGTCGTGAGCAAAAAGATCGGTATGCTCATGGCTCAGGGCAAAAAGGACGAGGCTGAAGAGGCTAAAAAAGAAGTCACCGAGATGGCCGACGAAATGACCGCGCTGGGCGCGGAGGTAGAGCGTCTCGAGGCTGAGATCAAAAAGCGCATGATGGTCATTCCCAACATCATCGACCCGAGCGTTCCCGTTGGCAAAGACGATTCTGAAAATGTTGAAATAGAAAAGTTCGGCGAGCCCGTCGTGCCGGAATTTGAAGTGCCTTATCACCTTGAGATAATGGAAAAGCTGAACGGCGTAGATCTCGACAGCGCCAGAAAGACCAGCGGCAACGGTTTTTACTATCTTTGCGGCGACATTGCCCGCCTGCACAGCGCCATTTTAAGCTACGCCCGCGATTTTATGATAGACCGCGGCTTCACCTATTATGTGCCTCCCTTTATGATCCGCTCAAGCGTCGTTACGGGCGTGATGAGCTTTTCCGAAATGGAAAACATGATGTATAAAATAGAGGGCGAGGACTTATACCTTATCGGCACGAGCGAGCACAGCATGATAGGCAAGTTTATCGACAGCATACTTTCCGAGGATGAGCTGCCCAAAACGCTCACCAGCTATTCGCCCTGCTTCCGCAAGGAGGTCGGCGCGCACGGCATAGAAGAGCGCGGGGTCTACCGCATACATCAGTTTGAAAAGCAGGAAATGATCGTCGTTTGCAAGCCCGAGGAATCGATGGAATGGTATGATAAGCTCTGGCAATACAGCGTTGAGTTCTTCCGCTCTCTCGATATCCCCGTAAGAACGCTTGAATGCTGCTCCGGAGATCTGGCCGATCTAAAGGTAAAAAGCTGCGATGTTGAAGCATGGTCTCCCCGCCAGAAAAAGTATTTCGAGGTGGGAAGCTGCTCTAATCTTGGCGACGCGCAGGCGCGGCGTCTTGGCATTCGCGTCAAGAGCAAGGAAAAGGGCAATTATATCCCGCATACGCTCAACAACACCGTCGTCGCTCCGCCGCGTATGCTTATCGCCTTCCTCGAAAACAACCTCAATATGGATGGCAGCGTTTCCATCCCCGAGCCGCTACGTCCCTATATGGGCGGAAAGAGCGTAATAAAATAACGCTTGGGGCTTTCCAGCCCCGAGAACCAAGGATATCCGAACCATTCCCTTTATGTTACGAAAGGAATTCGGGACAGTGTGAATACTGTCCCCTTATTTAGCTTTATGACTATGACATTGCGTGAAAAATATTTTGGCGACAAAGCCTTTTATAAAATGGTGCTTGCAATAGCGCTGCCAGTGCTTTTGCAAAACGGCATAACGAACTTCGTCAACCTTCTTGACAACATAATGGTAGGGCGCGTCGGCACGGACGCGGTCAGCGCCGTTTCCATAATCGGCCAGTTTTTCTTTGTTTTCAACATCACCATCTTTGGCGGCGTTTCGGGCGCAAGCATCTTCGGCGCGCAGTTTTACGGCAACGGCGATAACGAGGGACTTCGCGACACCTTCCGCTTTCGTCTTCTCGCCTGCGTGCTGCTGACCATCGTAGCGCTTGCCGTGCTGATCCTTTTCAGCCGGCCGCTTATCTCGCTTTATCTTCACGAGGGAGAATCGACCGGCAACGTTGCAAATACCCTTGCGCTCGCGGAGGATTATCTTCGCATCATGCTAATAGGCTTCCCGCCCTTCGCGCTCTCGCTTTGCTATGCAAGCACCCTTCGCGACATGGGGCAGACCCGCGTGCCTATGCGCGCCGCCTTCCTTGCGGTGCTTGTGAATCTCGTGCTCAACTATCTGCTTATTTTCGGCAAGTTCGGCTTTCCCAGGCTCGGTGTTGCGGGCGCGGCCGTAGCCACTGTCATCTCCCGATATGTCGAGTGCACGGTCATCCTGCTTTGGACGCATGGAAATCAGGACGTCTGCCCCTTTATAATCGGCGCTTACAAAAGCTTTAAGGTTCCGGCGGCGCTCTGCCGCAGCATTTTCAAATGCGGCATCCCTCTTTTGAGCAACGAGATACTCTGGGCGGGCGGCATGGCCACCCTTGCCCAGTGCTATTCCATGCGCGGACTCGATGTTGTGGCCTCATACAGCATAGCGAACACCGTTATGAATCTTTTCAACATCAGCTTCATCGCCCTTGGCAGCTCTATAGCGATAATAATAGGCAACCTTCTTGGCGCCGGCAAAATGGAGGAAGCGCGTCAGCGAGACACGCAGATGATCGTTTTCTCCGTGCTGGTCACGGCGGCCTTCGGCCTTGTCATGGCGCTTTTCGCGCCCTTCTTCCCGCTGCTTTATAACACCACGCAGGAGGTTCGCGTGCTCGCCCGCGACATAATCTGGATAACCGCCCTCTATATGCCGATGCACGCCTTTATGCACGCCGCATATTTCACCCTTCGCTCCGGCGGCAAGACGATCATCACCTTCCTTTTCGACAGCGGCTTCATGTGGGTGTTGAGCATTCCCGTCGCCTTCTTCCTCTCGCGCTATACCTCTTTGCCCATGCGCCCGATGTATGCCATCGTGCTCGCTGTGGAAATGATAAAATGCGTGGTCGGCTTCTTCTTCTTAAAGAGCGATATGTGGCTGAATAACCTCGTGAGAAATAATGAATAATCAGCTATCAGGATCTTCTGCTACAGGAGCTCGTAATGTCGCTTCGCGCAGGGGCGCCCTGCACGATAAAAGCGCCCGACAAACCCTTAGGTTCGAGGGCGCTTTTTGTCGTCTTATCTCGCGCCGACGGGTCTCCATCGGTGTGAAATGCGCTCCGCGCATTTCACCACTTTGCCTCGCTCTCAGCCGCCGCCGGCTGAAGGCTCATGTATTTTTCAAATACCGGCGCAAGGTCTTCGCCCGCGGCCTTTGAAAATCTTTCGATAAGCTCGCTGCCGCTTATCACGCCAAAGCTCTTTTCGGTAAATATCTTCTTTAGCACGGCATAGAATTTTTGATCGCCCAGCTTTTGATATATCTCCTCATACATGGCGCTGCCTCTGGCATAAACGCCATATACATAATCTCCGCTCGGCACGGCGGTAAAATCGTGCAGGCTCGCGTCCATGCGCGGCTTTATCGAATAGCCCTGAATATCGTGAAAGCGGCTGTCCCAAAGCTGTTCCATATATTCCTGCCCGTGAACCGAACGGATATAGTCAAAGCTCAAAAATTCCACAAGCGCCTCGTCCACCCACGGCGCGCCGGGCTGATCGCTGCCGGCAAGATTATAAAACCACTGGTGGGCGGCTTCGTGAGCAATATACAGCTCGCTCAAGGCTTCGCCGGAACCGTCGATACCGTCGTAATCTATCAATATAAGCCCCGGATATTCCATGCCGCCGGATATTTTCGTCGCCACGGCGGAAAACTGCTCATAGGGATAAGCGCATATCTTTCCCTCAAAATATGAAAGAGCGGAGGCCGCGATGCCGGCAAGCTTCTCAGACTTTTTCCTTTGTTTTGTGAAGGCGAGCACATTCACGCCGTTTTCACTCTTCGCCGTTTCAACAAAGGCGTTTTTCACGAAGCAAGCCGCAAAGTCTCTGGCGGGCGAGGCTTCATACAGCCCTTCATAAAGATTTTCTTCTTCTATCTGCCTTGCCTCTATCGCCGTGCCGGAGGCGGCGACCGTATAGCTTAACGGACAGCGCAGCAAAACGCTGTATTCAGCCGCCTCGCTGTAAAAGGAATCGCCTATCGTTTCATAAGCGTCCGTGCGCCAATCTCCGTTTTCATATACGGCCATTATCGGCAGCGCGTTGCCAAGATTCATGCCAAGCTCGTTCACGCCGAAGCGCCCGTCCATCTCGGGAAGGTCAAGCGTATACTCCATGCCGATATTCACTTTCTCGCCCGGCAGAAGGTCGCGGTCAAGGGGAATGGTGAGCACAGAGGGATCTTCATTGCCGGTTTGAGCCGTGTTGTATTTGCTGTCAACGCCCTCCTGCGTAACGGTGCTTATCTTTAAAGAATCCTTCGCTATGGCGTTGGGCCAAAGGCGAAGCACAAGAGCATAAAGCGTAGCTTTGGTGTTGTTCACATAATCGAGCTTGAACTGCACCTGTGCTTGCGCCTTATCGGGATCGGCGTTTATCACAGCCGTGTATTTGCTAAGCGGCAGCGGGGCTGGCGTGGGCGTCACCTCTATTATCGCCTCATCAGCCTTGTCCGCAATCGCGGCGGTGGGCTTCGCTGTTGCGGCGGGCGCTGCGCTTTGCTGCGCCGGTGGAGCCTCCGCAAGAGTCTCTTTAGTTATTTCCTCCGGCTTTTTTTTGGCGAATATCAAAATCAGGATCAGCGCGACGATCGCAAGCGCCGCTCCCGCGCATATCCATATAAGGCGTTTATTTTTTCCGTTTCTGCGTTCTATCTGTGTCATAGGGGACTTCGCCTCCTCTCTGTAGCTACCATTATATTGCCTCTCCCATGCCTTAGCAATGGCGCAACTGTGCACATTTAGTAAACTTTAGGCTATGCTCTTCGCCCTTCTCGACACCCCTTGAGCTATCGTGCTATAATATTGGCATGATAAGCTTTTTGCCTTTTGAGGAAGTCCGCACCTTCACGCGGGTCGATAATACCTTCGTCAATTCCTTCATGCCGCTTGCGCCCGAAGGCTATGTGAAGGTATATCTATACGGCCTCATGCTCTCTGAGCGCGGCGCTCAGGAATTTGACATTGCGGGCGCGCTCGGTATGCGCGAGGATGAGATACTCAAAGCCTATCTTTACTGGCAGGCGCAGGGGCTCGTTCGCCTTATCGCCGGCGAAAGGCCGGGAGTGGAATATCTTGAGATAAGCAAGGGGCAAAGGCATGTTTTTGAAGCGGCGAATGATTACGGAGCTCTCTTTGGAGAATTGCAAAAGTGCTTTGGCTCGCGTATGCTAAGCGCAAACGAGCTATCGAAGGTGAAGGACTGGATAGAGGTATATGCCTTGAGCGAGGCCGCCGTTTTGATGCTTGTGCGCTATTGCGTGGAAAACAACGAGCGCGGCAATAAGGTCTCGATAAATTATATTGACGCCGCCGCCCGTTCATGGGCGGATATGGGGATAAAGAGCGCGAAGGAGGCGGAGGAGCATATCGCCGCGCGCGCCCTTCAAAAAGGCGGAGCCTCGGCCGTGCTGAAGCGCCTTAATAAGCTGCGGCCGCCCACGCAGGACGAGCTCGCCATGTATTCATCGTGGATCGAGCAGGGCTTTTCCGAAGAGGCCATACTTCTTGCCTGCTCGCAGCTCACCGCATATGGCACGCCCTCATTTAAGGCGCTTGATAACGTGCTTTCCGCCTGCCTTGTGAACGGCCTTAGCTCAGAGGCGGCGATAGAGGAATATTTAAAGCGCGAGGAGCAGGACAAGGCTTTTGCGGCTCTCTTTTTCAGCCGTCTGGGCGTCGCCCGCGCTATTTCGCGGCAGGAGCGCGAGCTTCTCTACTCATGGCGCCACGAATGGCATATGACGGACGAGCTCATACTATATGCGGCGGACTGTTCGCATGGCGAAGCGCAGCGTTTCGCTTCGGCAAAGCGCAGGCTTCAGCTTTGGCACGACACAGGCGTAGCAAGCCTTGCAAGGGCGAAGGAGGAGTTTGAAAAGGAAAAGAGCTCCCCGCCCGCCGAAAAGCGCGGCAAGGACAGGTCTTTCAACTATATGCAGCGAAGCGCTCCCGTGAGCGCGGATAATTTCATGCTCAGTCTTGATGACGACGAGGAGTAAGAAAATGCAGGTTTCCCGCCGCTTAAAAGAAGAATATGCCGCCCGCCGCGCCCGCGCCTTTGCCGAAAGAGACGCAAGGGTAGCTTCGATATATGCCCGCCTGCCCCGCTTGAAAGAGCTTGACGAAAAACGGCAATCGCTTATTTTTGAGCGCGGAATGGCTCTGTTTTCGGGAACGGACGCGCTCTCTATCGAAAAAAAGCTTTCATCTCTTGACGATGAGCGTCTCGGCCTGCTCTCTTCCATTGGCGAAAGCCCTTCCGCTTTCGAGCCGGAGTTTTCCTGCCCGCTTTGCCGCGACACGGGCTTTGTGGGCGAGGGCGTGAAGGAGCTTTGCTCCTGCATAAAACAGCGCGTAGTAGCGGAAAATTTCAAAAGCGCCAATCTTCCCGAGGGAGACTGCTTCGAAAGCTTCCGCGAGGACATATATCCAAGCGAAAAGCAGAAAAAGCAGGCGCGAAAGCTTCGAGAGCTTTGCCAAAGCTATGCCGATTCCTTTCCCGCGCAGGGCGCCAAGGGAATAGTGATCTACGGCAAAAGCGGCCTTGGCAAGACCTTTTTGCTGCGCTGCCTTGCCCGCCGCGTTTTAGAGCGCGGCTACAGCGTGGTGGATATAACAGGCTACGGCCTTCTTCGCGAGCTGATGCTCTGCATTCAAAACCGCGAGAGCGCGCCGGATTACAGCGAGGCCGATCTTTTGATAATTGACGATCTCGGCACCGAGCCAAGCTATGGGCAGATCGCCTCGCAAACGCTTTTTTCTATAATCAACGAGCGGCAGAATCTTGAAAAGCCTACGCTTATCGCCACCAATCTTTCGCCGGAGCAGCTATTGAATCAATACGGCGAGCGCCTTTATTCGCGTTTGGTGTCGCCGCGTCTCAACAGCTCTTATACTCTTGAAGGCGAGGATCTAAGATTGCAGCCCCTCGCCAATGCAAAATAAAAGGAGGATCTTTAAATGGAACAGAGCAACATGCTTCCCTCTCAAACTGACTTTCTCGATCTAAAGCGCACGCTCACGGAGCTTTTTTCCGGCCCCATTGCTTTGACCTTCGCCATCTTCACGAGCCTGTTCGCGCTTTCCTTTGTAGGGGTGCTCTTGTCCGTGCGCTCCTCCATCAGCATTATCGGCCTCGCGGCGGTATTTCTTCCTCTGCTTTTGAGCCTTTGCTCCACGCTTGGCCTTTGGCTCATATTCTTTGCCGCAAAAAAAGAAAAGCTTTGCCGCACCGGTCTGCTTTTGAGCCGCGTTCTGCCTGTTGCCGGGGCGATATTCTCCATCATGCTCTGCATAGGCATGGCGGCCGTTCTTATCGTAGTTCTTTTCAGCAACAGCATGGTGAACGCGAGCATGGCTAAAATTAGCGAGACCCTTTCCGGCAGCTATTTCAGCTTTTCCGAATACGCCTTCATGCTGCTCTCAAGGCTTCCCATCTCCATTATAACCATAGCCGCCGTGCTCATGGCGCTTTTTACGGCGCTTATCGCGCTAAGGTGCCTCACTCTTTGCTCCTTTCAAAAGCAGCTTTGCATAATGGCGGAAAAAAATCAGCCGAAAAAAGGCGGGGCGGGCTTTGTGGCCTTCCTTTGCTATCTTCTCGGCTGCGCCTTCACGCTTATAGGCGGCGTCGCCGCAAAGCACAATCTTTCCGGCGGGATATGCATTGCGCTATACGGCGGTACGCTCTTTACCGAAGGGCTTATCCTGCATAAGACCTCTATCGAGCTGAACTTCCTCTGCACCTATTATTCCAAGCTCAACCGCTCGGTGAAAAAACGCGCCGACGCCATACGCGCTCAAAAAGAAGCCCTTATGAACGCGCCTCTTGCGATATCCGCGCCGGAAAGCGAAAATGCTCTCGTAGCCGACATTCCCTCCGCCGCCGACGCGCCCGACGTAATAGTTCCGCCCGCGCCCGATATTGAAGAAGGCGACGTTCCCGATATCATCATCCCGCCCGTAGCCGAAAATGAAGCTCATCTAAGCGCGGAGGCGGAAGCCGCTCCTGAGGAAAAAGCCTCGGAGGATATGCTAACAAATCCCGAGCTTACCGTATAAATATACGAAGCAAATTCAAAGGAGAATTATTATGAAACGTATTTTGATATCTGTGCTTTTGAGCCTTCTGCTCATTCTAAGCTGCGCCTGCGCGCAAAGCGCCGCTCCCGCTGCGGCGGCTCCCGCGGCTCCCGCCCCCGCCGGGAGCGAGCCCGCAAGCGAGCCTGCCGCCGAACCCGAGCCCGAGCAGGGCGAAATGCCTCCCTATGCGGCCTCTATCAGCATAGAGACCGTGGATGAAGAGATGAAGGCCGACGACGGCACGATAGTCCTTCATGTCAGCGGAGCCTTTCCCCATGTTACCGTGGACGATAAAGAGCCTGCCACGGCGCTTATAAGCAGATATTTTGAAGAAAAGGTGAATGATTTTCTAAAGGGCGGCGACGAGAGCGTTGCCGTGGTATTTGAATTCGCCAAGGAGGATTATGCCGAACGCGGCGCGGAGATGATGCCCTATGAGATCGCGCTCACCTACACCGTCGCCCGCGCGGACAAGACCTGTCTCAGCTTCATCGAGGATGAATACAGCTTTACAGGCGGCGCGCATCCCAACGCAGCGCGCGAAGCGGTGACCTTTGACACCTCCACAGGCAAAGAGCTTGAATTTGAGGATATCGTTACCGATGAAGACGCCGCCCGCGCCTTTGTTGAAGCGCAGTTCACCAAATATCTTGAAGAAAACGATTACGGCGTATTTGAAGATTATAAAGAGCATGTCTCCGAGATACTCGAAGACGACACATGGTATTTCGACGAGCTTGGCGTAGTGATAATCTGCAACGAGTATATCGTAGCTCCCCATGCGGCGGGCATAATCGAAATGACGATACCCTATGCCGAGTTCCCGCAGCTCAAAACGGAATATTCCATAGCGAAATAAGCAAACGCAAAATGAATGCTTAAAAGAGACAGCCGGCGGTTTGTCTCTTTTAGTTTATGCGCTTTTACTGTAAAAAAACTCGAGCCGATGGAGTTCCATCGGCTCGAAATGCGCTTTTCGCTTAAAACGATCTTCCTCCGCCTCCGCCGCCGCTGCCGCCGCCGAAGCTGCCGCCGCTGCTCGAAGAGAAGGTCCCGCTGCCAAAGCCGCTGGCGCTGCCGCCTCCGCCGCCGCGGTCGCCATGATCCTCGTTCCTCGGGATCATGCGGGTGGTAACGAACTTATTCGCAAGCTTATCGTCCTTGCGTGTGAGCTCAAAGCTGCTGTTGGCATGAAAATCATATGCTGCCTCTTCAAACTCTTTCTTGTATTTTCCGCGCACTATCAATGTCACTATAAGTCCGCTGATCGCGCCCGTTATCAGGGCAAAGGCCACTCCGCCGATAGTAAAGGCTTTTCTGAGCCTGTCGCCAAGCGAGGGAGTGTAGTTCATATTATAGTAATATGTGCCCGTGTTCTCGTCATAGTATATCTCTCCGCTTGCAAGACCCGCCTGAAAATAAGCGTCGTCCTCGGCATAATAATAATTCGAGATGGCGCCCGTCGCCGTGTCATAAGTGAACTGGCCGTGTCTTGGACCCTCCTGCACATATTCCTCTATCTGCTCAAGGCCGCGCAGGAAGGCTTCGTAATAATAGCCGCCGCTCACATCGTCATACATGGCGTCGTATACGGATTCCATCCTGCTGTCGTCTATTATCTGCACCAGTCCGCCGTGGGTCACAAGCTTTATCTCACGGTTGTCCATATCTATGCAGAGCACAAGCCCGTCGCGTCCTTCGCCGCTGCCAAGACCCATTTCGTTAAAGAAATCCGCGCAATAAACGCCCGTTCCCTTGCCTTCGGTGTCGTCGGTAGTAAGAATGGCGAAGTCCATTGAATATACGTTTTTCAGCCCGCTCAGCCGGTTTTCAAGATTTTCGGCCTCCTCGGGGGCAAGCAATCCCGAATAATCGAAAACGCGGTTCTCGTCTGCAAGAGCCGCCGCCGCCGAGAAAATCATCAGCGCGGCAAGCGCAAGTGAAAGCAATCTCTTTTTCAGCATAGCAGCATCCTCAAAATCATTATCAGCAGAAATACTCCGGTTCCGACAGCGGCGCCCAGACCCGTTATCCTGGGCTTATCCATGGGTACGCGGCCGCATATCTTTCCGGTCTGTCCGTTCATGGCAAAATAATATGTCTCGCCATTATACTGATAGGTCAGCATCCACGCTGGCAAAAGCGTATAGCTCCAGTCCTCGCTTTCGGCCGCCGCCGTGCAGTTCTGCTCGGAAAGCGCGCCGTAACCGCTCACGGCCTCAGCTTGCAGCGTCTTCGCCGCCTCATAAAGCTCGCTTCTGGCCGCCTTCTCTACGCCCTCGCGCTCAATGTCGCGCTTTTCGGCATAAAAGCCGGAAAGATAGGCCATGTCAAAGGGGATGGACTGCTTCATGTCAAATGGATAAAGGCCGTTCAAAAGCTTTACGTCCTCGCGGGAGAGCGCCTTCATGGTAAGATCCGAAAAGTCTATGTCCGCGTCGCGATCCACCTGATATACGCTGGTCTCGGTATACTCTATGTCGCCCACTATCCACACGCGCAGATCCGTTCCCTTGGCTTTAAACGAGCTTTTCAGCTTAGCCGAAAGCACCCAGAAGGGGAAATAGACCCCCGTGAGCTTATCCATCTGCGATTCATCAAAGAACCTCTTGTCGATAAAGCGCTTTTTGCGGCACCATTCGAGCAGCTTCGCCTGCACCTCGGACTTATCCACCTTGAAGGGGATCATCTTATCAGGCTTGTATTTTCCCGCCAGCTTTCCCGTAAGCACTACGGGGCTGTGACAATAAAAGCAGAAGGTCGCGGCGGTCGTTGCGTCCGCCACTATCTCCGCGCCGCAGCTCGGGCAGGAATAAAGCTTCATTTCGCCCTTGTCATCCGCGTCCGCCTGCTGTGCGTCGCTTTCCTGCTTAGCCTCCGCCTGCTTTGCGGTCTCCAGCTCGTCAAGCTCGGCTTGAGTAAAGCGGCTTGCGCAATATTTGCAGGCAAAATCTCCGCGCTTGGGCTCAAAGGTAAGCTCCGCATCGCAGTTAGGGCACTTATAGATATGCGTTGCCATTCGCATTCACCTCGTTCATATTTGGCTTATTCATTTTTTTCACATGCCGCGCATTCTTCTTCAAAAACACGCGGCACGCTTTATTCTTTTTTATTCGGGTCTTTTAGCGCCGCAGTCGCCGCAGAACTTCGCGTTTGCTCCGTTTTTCGTTCCGCAGGCGCAAGTCCAGCCATCTTCGGGCTTTTTAGCGCCGCACTCGGCGCAGAATTTCGCGTTTGCTCCGTTAGCCGCGCCGCAAGCGCATTTCCAGCCGCCCGCCGCCTGTGCTTCGGGCTTTTTTGCGCCACAGTTGCCGCAGAACTTCGCGTTTTCGGCATTTTTCGTACCGCAGGCACAAGTCCAGCCCGCCGCGGCCTGCGCCGCCGCCTGTTGCTGCATCTGCGCGGAATTCGTCGCGCTGAACGTGCCCATGCCGCCCATCGCGTTCATGCCCATGCCCATGCCCATAAAGGCAGCGCCAGCGCCGTTCGGGTTTGAGCCCGCCGCCTGCATACCGGCCGCCACCGCGCTTTGCACATAGCCCTCGCGGATGTTCGGGTCGCCCATCATAGCGCCCTGATTGCGCATATTGATAAGCTTTTGAGATTCCTCGTCATAAGAGATAGAAGCGATACCTACCGCCTGGACCTCGATGCCGCGCATATCCTTCCAGCTCTCATCGAGCGTGGTCGCCATATACTTTGAAAGCTCGTTGCCCTTGCTGGGAAGGTATGAGATGCGCTGCCCGTCGGCGCTCATCTGGTTGATTACCGCCTGCAATGCCTGCAAAAACTCGGAAAGATACTGCTCGTTGATATCGTCTATCTGCACCTTTGCGGCGTTGCGGGGCACGGCCTCTTTATAAAAGAGGATAGGGTCGGTGATCTTTATGGAATAATCGCCGTGCGCGCGCACGAAAAGCTCGGCATTATAAAAGCTGTCGAAATAGTTGACGGGATTGCGCGTGCCGAACTTGATGCCTTTTATCTCCTGCAAATTCACAAAATAGCATTTCTGCTTTGCGGAGGGCACGCCGCCGAATTTGAAACGGTTGAAGGTCTCCTTAACGCTTTCGCCAAGCTCGCCGTTAAAGAGGGAGGGCATGGAGGAATTCTCCACCTTGTAATAGCCCGGCTCGGCAGTGTAATCAACGATCATGCCGCCGTCAACGAGTATCATGCACTGATTATCGTAAACATGTATGATAGAACCGTTTGAGATGACGTCCGCCGTAGCTTTGGTGTTTGAAGAACGTTTGTCGTCCTTTCTAACGATAACGGCGTCGGTAAACACCGTCTGTTCGCCCATGTCGTTAGGCTCGAGTACCTCAAGCCACTGATCCGCAAGACCGCCGCCAACCGCGCCGACAAGTGCTTTGATAAGTCCCATTTTTACTACCTCCTGATTTGTTGTTTGATTTATTGTTTGCCGTGTTATTTACAATTTTCTACTTGCTTTGCGCCTTCGCGGGCGCTTCTTTATAAAAGCTGATGATCCCCTCTTTTTGCAGGGCGTTGATTATTGCAAGCGTGATGGGAAGGCCGAGCAGTCCCCAGCCGCCAAAGAGCTTAGTGCCGACATACATCGCCATAAGCGTGAGCAGAGGATGCAAGCCCACCTGCTCGCCAACGATCTTGGGCTCCGTCACGTTGCGCACTATCCACACCACCGCCGTGATTATAGCGAGCGTTATCCCGCGGTTGATGTTGCCCTGAATAAAGCTTATCACCGTCCACGGAACGAGCACGAGGCTCGTGCCGACGACGGGCAGTATATCGAAAAAGGCCACGAGCAGCGCAAGCGCCCCCGCGTTATCCACGCGCAATATGCTAAAGCCGATGCAAAGCTCTAAAAAGGTGATGCCGAGTATTATCGCATACGAGCGGATATATTTGCTCAAGGTGGCGCCGAGCTGTTTCTTGCCCCGCTTTAAAACGAGAGCCGTGTGCTCCGGAAGCTGTCGGCAGACGAATTCCGTGATGATATCATAGTCATTGGCGATATAAAAGGTGGAAAGAATGGTGAATATCACCCGCACCATAAACGAAGGTATCTTGCCCGCGAATTTTGCCGTGCCGGTGATAGCCGTTGTTGAAAACTGGCTGATAAATTCGCCGAGCTTATCGGCAAAGAGCTGCGCCGTTTCGTCTATATTGAGCTGCAGGCTCGGGTCAAACCTTTGCATAAGGCGTTCGAGCCAGTCGAACATGCCCGAGATGGCCGGCGCTATCTGCGTAACGTATGTCTGCGGCATTCTCGCGATCATATCCTGCGCCTCGGTTATCACGCGCACTCCGCTCATTATTAAAAGAAGGCCGATAACGCAATAAAGCATCAGCACGCAGATTATCGCCGCGATAGAGCGCTTGAGCTTCCATTTTTTATTCATAAAGTCCACGACGGGCTTTATAAGGCAGGCCATGATAAAGCCTACCACGAAGGGCGCTATCAAGGGCAGAAAATATTTGCAGCCAAAGTAAACGAGCACTGTCACCGCCGCGTAGAAGGCGGTCTTCCAAAGGAACTGTCTCCGTTTTTCGCTCTTGTCCTCCATTAGCTTCCTTTCCGCGCAAAATAAAAAAACGCGCGTGTTTGCTCTGCATTATACTTGGAACTATTATAGCATATCACGCGCTTCGTATGCAATTTTCATCAACCGCATTATTGCGGCATAATTAAGGTTTTATTGCGGCTTTTTCTCCGGCTCCGCGTCCTTTTCCCATTTGAGCAGCCTGCCCACCTTTTTATAAAGGAAAAAGGTCAAAAGTCCGTTGATGCTTACCTTTATCAGATTAAAGGGAATGATTATCGTCGGGAGCATCGCGACCACCGCCTCGCGCGGCGCGCCGTTGAAGTGAACGGTAAAGATGAGATTAAGCGGGATCATCATTAGCACCTGCCCTATGCCGCCCGCGAGCATAGCGAGTATCGCCCCGCGTATGGTGCGGTTTCGGCTATATATGCTGCCCGCGAGCACAACGCATACTCCGGTCGAGAAAAAGTGCATCACGCAGCCCACCCATCCGCTTTGCGGAGAGACCAGCAGCCATTGCAGCACGCTTACGGCGGCGGTGAGCAAAAGTCCCCAAAGCGGTCCGAAGAGAAATGCGCCTATAAGAATAGGCACGTTCGCCATATCATATTCGAGATATGCGGCGCTTGGAAAGATGGGGAAGTGTATGAAATACACAAGCACGATGGCGGCGGCGGTGAGCAGGCCAAGCTGAGTAAGTCTCGTCACGGTATTAGAGCGCATAAGAAATATCCTCCAAATAAAATATAGATATTTCGTCTCGGGAAAACGAAACCCCGCGCCATAAACGGCACGGGGGATAAAACTGTTTAACAATAAAACAGCCTCTTTCATCCGGACTATAGCGCGCCTGCGCGGCGGGCAAAGCTCAAGATGCGTTTTGCACCATAGATCTTTTCATGCCCTCGCCATGCATTTGCAGCGCCTTACCGTCGGTCGCGGGATCTCACCGCAGTCTTGCGTTCACCTTGCAAGCAGGCTGCGCGCCGCATTATCGCCTGACTTCTTTTGAGCGATGATCGCCCGAAAGCGCCGGTATGACATTACGGCTTCAGCCGTCCGCTCAGGACCGCTCGCGGACTCGCCATCTTTAAACGCGCTTCACATATTGGAAGAACTAACAAAAAACCTGAAAGTCCGAAGGCTTTTCTTTTTATCGCGTTCATATGGACTACCGCCGGTGTGGATTTTCACCACCCCCGAAGCAGAGGTCATTATAGCACAGTGCGCCCGCATATGCAAGTTTTTGCCCTTTTTTCTTTTTTCAGGCGGCCGCAGGCGCTTGATTCTGCGCCCTGCCGCGGCTAAGCCCTATATCGGCGAAACTTATTTATGCTTTGTCCTCAGGCAAAATTCTTCTCTGAAAAGCGAGCTGTTTTTTTAGCCCTCTCCGCGAACCTTGCCATTACAAACCTTCATTTTAAATATGAATTTCTGTCGTTTTACAAATGTTAATGGATGAACTATATTATAGTCACAGTAAAGGAAACGGCGCCGATACTAAAAAGAATAAGAATTTGACGGAGGTAACGTTATGGAACTCGTAATGCGTAGAAAGTCTACTGTTGCTGCCGATCGCAAAGGCATCGGCGTTGCTCTCATCTTCACCGGATTTGTGTTTGAAGCTTTGGCCATCAGCGGCGTCGTAAGCGGCGCGGCGGCTGCCATCCTCATCACCTTCCCGCTGCTCGTGTTCGCGGGCACGCTGCTTGCGCTGAACTGAGAAATGCTTCGCGTTTAAAAGAGACGGTCTTGGCCGTCTCTTTTTGTTTAGGCAATTTTAGCGCGCTCTTGGGGCGCAAGCCCATAAAAGCGCAAAGGATAGCGACCATCAGAGACTAGTCCGCCGTGGAGGGGGAATGCGTCTGTTTCGCCGCGTTTTTGTAAACTTTTTTGGAAAATGTGTTGCAACACTGTTGCAACGGCGTATAATATAGACAACAGGACCCCCCGCACCTCTCCACAGAAATGTGTGATGTGTCCCAGTGGGGGACATTTTTTAAAGGCAGAAGGCTATGCTTAAATCTCCTGCGACCTATCAGGAACAGATCGATAAGCAAAATCGCATAATTGTATAATAACCGACGAAGATTTCTGTGCCGGTGTTTTAATGCGCGTTAGCTATTATCGTCTTTCTGCTTATTTTCTTCCTTTTCGTATGCCCGATGGAAAATACCGCGATGAGACTCATTTCGAGGCAGTTTATTCTCTTTATGAATTTGATCGTAAGCTGCGAAACATTCTTTTTCCAGCAATAGAAGAGACCGAGGTCTTTTTAAGAAACCGTTTTTCTTATTATCATACGCATAAGTATGGTTCTGCCGGATATATGAATTCTCAAAACTTCAACAAGCGGCACAAGCATGATATTTTTATCAAAAAGCTTGAGACTGAAATATCCAACAATGACAAGCTGCTTTTTGTTAAGCACCACAATGAAAAATATGGCGGACAATTCCCCTTATGGGTCGCGATGGAGTTATTTACCTTCGGTATGCTGTCTTATTTTTATGCCGACCTTCCTCTTTGCGATCAAAAAGCATTGGCTTTTGAGCTGTTTCATACGATCCCCAAAAACATTATAAGCTGGCTTCGCTGTTGTACCGATCTAAGGAATATTTGCGCGCATTATGGACGATTGTACTTTCGCGTTTTTTCTGCTATTCCCGCCAATCTGGTCAATGTTGATAAGGCCGCCCAGCGTCGTTTGTTCGGAGTATTGATGGCTCTTAAAGAGCTATATCCTGATTCAAACAAATGGAACAGCGAGATCATGGTACGCATAGCCGCATTGTTTGAAGAATATGCCGATGTGCTCGATCTAAGGCATATCGGTTTTCCGCTTGCTTGGGATCTGCAGCTTCGAAAATAAGCTTTTTGCTAAGTAAAGCCTTATAATCACACCGATCGCTCAATACTCATCCCTGATCTATCCGAAACATTTTCTTACCGTTTTCGTATGTGGCCTGCGCAAGCGCTTCCCCGTCCTCGCCGCGAAGGGCGGCAAGGCGCTCAAGCGTGAGATGCATTAGGCCTGGGTCGTTGCGCTCGCCGCGATGCGGCACGGGCGTCATATAGGGGCAGTCCGTTTCTATAAGCAGCCTGTCCCGCGGCACATAGCGCGCCGCGTCAAGCAGCTTGTTGGCGTTTTTGAAGCTGATCGCGCCGCCGAAGGCTATGTATAGCCCCATGTCCAAACATTCCCGCGCTATCTCAACAGAGCCGGAAAAGCAGTGCATCTCGCCGCAAAGTCCTTTTGCGCGGTAGGCGCGCAAAATATCCATGCAGTCCCCGAATGCCTCGCGAATGTGCAGCACCACGGGCAGCTTTAGCTCAAGCGCGGCCGCAAGCTGCCTTTCGAACCAAAGCCGCTGAGTTTCGCGCGGAGCAAAATCATAATGATAGTCAAGCCCTATCTCGCCCCATGCTTTAAGCTTTGGCTCGGAAGCGAAAAGCGCTGTCAGCTTTTCGATATGGGCTTCTCCCGTTTTTTCCGCGGCATGAGGGTGCATTCCCGCCGCCGCATAAATAAAAGGGTAGGCGCGGATAAGAGCCTCTGTCTTTGGCCAATCCTCAAGGTCGCAGCATACGTCCATAACGAGCGGCACTCCCTTTTCAGGCAGGGAGGGTATCAGCTCGTCGCGGTCGGCGTCAAAGGCTTCGTCCGAAAGATGCGCATGTGTGTCAAATAATTTCATAAGGGGATTATAGCATAAAGAGAGGGAAAAAATAATCAGCAATGAGCGATCAGTAATCAATAACTAATTATTGCGGGCTTGCGCCGCCTTCTCTGCGCAGAGACGCTATGCGGCGCGAAGCGCTGATAAAGCCCGGGAAAGAACGAATGGCCCTTCCCGAAACTCAAAGAGACAGCCAAAGGCTGTCTCTTTGAAGCGCAAAGCGCTTAGCAGACCAAAGTTCCGTCAGGGAATTCATCCGTTAGGGTAGTGAGCATAGAAAGCTCGCTCTCATCCCCGTTCACCGCGGAAAGTATCATGCCGCGGCTCTCTATTCCCGCTATCATGCGGGGCGCAAGGTTCGCGGCGATTATGACGTTCTTGCCGATAAGCTTTTCGGGCTCGCCGTACCATTTGCGTATTCCGGAAAGTATGGTGCGCTCTTCGTCGCCAACGCGCAGGGTGAATATGAGCAGCTTGCGGCTGTTTTCCGCAAATTTGCAGTCCACCACGCGGGCTACGCGCATCTCTACCTTGCAGAAGTCCTCAAAATCTATCGTTTCGGGGAACTCGATAGCGTTGTGCTTGCCCTTGTCGGCCTTTTTCGCATCCTTTTCGGCCTCTTTGTTTTCCTTCTTTTCGGCCTTTTCGGCCTCCTTCGCTCGTTCTTCGCTCTCGGCCGCAAGCGCTTCAAGCTCCGCCTTTATATCTATGCGGGGGAAGAGGTTTTCTCCCTTAACAACATGCGTGCCGGGCTTTATGCCGCCAAAGTGCAGGCTTTCAATGCTTTGCAGCTCTTTATCGTTAGCTATGCCGAGCTGCTCGAACATCTTTGGCGCGGTGTCGGGAAGATAAGGCTGCAGGAGCACCGCAACATATCTAAGGCATTCGGAAAGCAGATAGAGCACCGTGCCGAGCCTTTCCTTTTTGCTCTCGTCCTTGGCAAGCAGCCACGGGGCGGTCTGGTCGATATATTTGTTGCAGGAATCGATAAGATCCCAAACGCACTGCAAGGCTTCGGGTATGCGCAGGGCGTTCATGTTTTCCTCAACCTTGTGAACTGTCGCGTCGGCAAGCGAGATCAGCCCGTTGTCTATCTCTTCCTTGCAGCAGTTGCGCTGTATCACGCCGTCAAAATATTTTTCCTGCATACCCACCGTGCGCGATAGCAGATTGCCAAGATCGTTTGCAAGATCGCTGTTTATGCGGTAGATAAGCGCCTCGTTTGAAAACACGCCGTCGCTGCCGAAGGGGACTTCTCGAAGCAGGAAGTAGCGTATAGCGTCCACGCCGTAGCGGGCGCAGAGCGCGGTGGGGTCGACCACATTGCCCTTGGATTTGCTCATTTTTCCGCCGTCCAGCACGAGCCAGCCGTGGCCGAATACCTGCTTTGGCAGCGGCTCGCCAAGCGCCATGAGCATGATAGGCCAGATTATCGTGTGGAAACGGACGATCTCCTTGCCCACAAGATGCACATCGCAGGGCCAGTATTTTTTATAAAGGCTGTCGTCCTCAGAATAAAAGCCGAGCTTGGTTATGTAATTTGAAAGCGCATCCAGCCACACATAGACCACATGCTTATCGTCAAAGTCCACGGGAATGCCCCACTTGAACGAGGTGCGGCTGACGCAGAGATCCTCAAGACCCGGCTCAAGGAAGTTCGAGAGCATCTCCTTTGCGCGGGCGGGAGGCTGTATGAACTCCGGATGTGTCTTGATATGCTCAATAAGGCGGGGAGCATATTTGCTCATGTTGAAGAAATAGCTCTCCTCTTCAACTATCTCGGTCTTACGCCCGCAGTCGGGGCAGCAGTCGCCGTCCACAAGCTGATGCTCCGTCCAGAAGCTTTCGCAGGGGGTGCAGTAATGTCCCTTGTATTTGGACTTGTAGATATCGCCCTGCTCATAGAGCTTACGG
>CAYPAH010000007.1:23890-25640 GCA_964408655.1 uncultured Oscillospiraceae bacterium
TTTGCACGGACTTGACGTGATAATCGTCCGTGGTGCGCACAAAGCCGTCGTTTGAAATATTCATCAGCTTCCAGAGCTCTTTGAATGTCGCCACGATATCGTCCACATATTTTTGCGGACTTACGCCCTTCTCCTTCGCCTTGCGCTCTATTTTCTGGCCGTGCTCGTCGCTGCCGGTGAGAAAATACACATCGTAGCCGGTCAAGCGCTTATATCTCGCTATAGCGTCGGCGGCAACGGTGGTGTAGCTGTGGCCGATATGCAGCTTGTCGCTCGGATAGTAGATCGGCGTTGAGATGTAAAAGGTCTTTTTTTCTTCGTTTTTCTTTTCCATGATTTATCCCTCCCGCTTGATTCGATTAATAATTACTGATCGCTAATTAAAAAAGACCGTCCTTACACATAAGTATAGGGACGATCATTTATTATCGTGTTACCACCCTACTTCCCGCGCCCCGAATGGCAGGGAACGGCTCATAAGTGTGCGCTTTATCGGTCGCAGGCCGCCTTTAGCTAAAGCGCTGATGGAACGCAGTTCACGAAAGGACGCTCGGGAGCCATGTTCGGCGCGATCTCTGTGGCCGGGCTTCCACCCTCCCCGGCTCTCTTTACACTTGAACGGCGCTTACTCTCTCCGTCATTGCGAAGTATGGATTTCTGTCAGTTTATCTTTATTCTGCCTTTTTGTCAACAGCTTTATCCGCGCTCTCCCCGTTTTGCGCCCGCTCCCGCTCGCGCCTGCGCTTACGCTCGGCCTTGTTTTCATACATGCGCGCGTCGGCGCTTCTCAAAAAGCTGTCCGCGTCGTGAAAACGGCTTTCGTCATACGCGCAGTAGCCAAGGCTTATGTGCAGCTTGAAAAGCCTGCTTCCGTTTTTGTTGAAGCTGTCGCATTTTTCACTTATGCGGCTTATCATTTCTTTTGCCTGCGCGTCGTCTTCAAGCATCGGCACGATAACGAATTCGTCTCCGCCGTAACGGGCTACGAAGTCGCCCAGCCTGACGCTTGCGCGCAATATTTTTCCCACCTCGCGCAGGGCTTCATCCCCGCAGAGATGACCGTGCTCGTCGTTTATGCGCTTGAAATCATCCATATCCGCCATGATGATATAGGGGCGCGTTTTTTCGTCGGCGCGAAGCACGCAGCCTTTAAGATAGAGCATGAGCTGCCGCCTGTTGAAAAGTCCGGTGAGAGGGTCTGTGAATATCTGCTGGTTTTGCAGATTGATGAAAATTATAAGCAGCATCACCGTCATTGCGAGCCACACGAAATTAAATCCCTGCACCAGCGTTTGAAGGCAGCCGCAGAATAATATGCTGGCGCAAAACGCAAGCAGCGTCAAATATATCTTGCCGCGCAGCGCTCCGTCGCGATATCGCATCCAGCAGCCTATAGTCAAGGCGGCGGAGACGATTATGCAAAGCCCGCTCACCGCCGCGACGCTGTAAAGATGCGGCATACGCATATATTGGTTATCGGCGCCTATCACATATATAAGCGGCACAAAAATATTCACTATATTCAAAAGAATGATGAGCGCGGCGGGTATAAGATAAAGCCGCTGCATCCTTGTGCGGTGCGAAAAAAGCTTTGCGTCGCAATATGTCATCCAAAGGGAAAAGAGCAGGGGATAGGCGCAGTAAAAAGCGAAGGTGGCGGCGCGGTTCATCATTCTTGAAAATTCTCCCGGCCGGCCGTTGAAAACGAGCATCAAAACATCTATAAAAAGCAGCGCGAGATTAGTCAGCA
>CAYPAH010000008.1:0-21614 GCA_964408655.1 uncultured Oscillospiraceae bacterium
CTATGGATGCGTGGATATAGATAAGCTCGCGGAGCAGCTTACTCCCGACACGAATCTCGTTTCCGTGATGCATGTGAACAACGAAACGGGAGCCGTTAACGATATCCCCGCCATATATGCTGCCATTAAGAGACGCGCGCCACAGGCGCTTTTGCATGTTGACGGAGTACAGGCGTTTTTGAAGCTTCCTCTCGATAGCAAATATTTTGACCTGTATTCCATAAGCGGGCATAAGTTTCATGCGCCAAAGGGTGTCGGGGCGCTTTATGTCAAAAGCGGCACACGCTTTTCGGGCGGGCAGATGGGCGGCGGACAGGAGCAGAACCTGCGCTCGGGCACGACCAATACTCCCGGCATAATGGGCATGGATAAGGCTGTCTCTATTTATATGGAAAACCATGAAAGCTATATATCCTCTATGCGCGAGTGCAAGCTTCGCCTTGCGGGGAACCTTGAAAGGCTTTCAGACGTATATGTTAATGGACCCGCAGCGGAGGAGGGCGCGCCGCATATTCTCAACGTTTCCTTCATGAGGGTGCGGGGCGAGGTATTGCTTCACGCGCTTGAAGAAAAAGAAATATATGTTTCTACCGGCTCGGCCTGCTCTGCGCATAAGCGCGGCAAGAATCGTATTCTTGCTGCAATGGGGATAACCGGAGAGCGTCAGGAGGGAGCTGTTCGCTTCAGCTTTTGTCCCTTCAACACGAGCAGTGAAATGGATGAAGCGGCGCAGGCCATCGAAACGATATTGACCATGCTGCGTAAATATAAGCGCAGATAAAGCTTATAACACAAAAGACGGGCAAGCGGCTCGATATAGGAGGAAAACATGGAAAGAATGCTGTTGATACGCTACGGAGAGATCCACCTAAAGGGACTGAACAGACCTTTTTTTGAGCGTAAGCTTATCGACCATATCAACGAGGCGGTAGCCGACACCGGAGCGGAGGTGCGAAGGGAGCAGGGACGCTTTTATGTATGGGGACTTGCCGAGGATGAATATGACAAAGCTATCGACCGCCTTACCCGCGTGTTCGGAATACATTCCATCAGTCCTACTGTAGCCGCTGAAAAGGACTGGAGCAAGATATGCGAGGCAGCCTTCGCTCTTATGGAAAAACGGCTGGAGGGCAAAGAAAGCGCGTCCTTCAAGGTTTTGGCGCGAAGATCAGACAAGACATTTCCCATGAATTCAGACCAGATCGGGCGGGAACTGGGGCATGAGCTTTTAGAAAAGTTCCCTCAGCTTCATGTTGACGTGCATACGCCTGAGATCAAGGTTTGTGTTGAAATACGCGAAAATGCCTATCTTTATATGGATGAAATAAAGGGCGCGGGCGGAATGCCTACGGGTACGGCGGGCAGAGCGGCGCTTCTTATATCCGGAGGTATCGACAGTCCCGTGGCGGGGTACATGCTTGCCCGACGGGGCGTCGAGCTTTCGGCCGTGCACTTTTTCAGCTATCCGTATACCAGCGTGAGAGCAAGAGACAAGGTCGTAGAGCTGACAAAGCTTGTGGCGCGCTACGCCGGCAAAATAAGGCTGCATCTTGTGCCTTTTACAGATATACAGCTTGCTATCTATGATAAATGCCCCTCGAAAGAGACGACGGTGCTCATGCGCCGCCTTATGATGCGTATTGCCGAAATGATAGCCGAGAGGGACGGCGCCCGCGCATTGATAACCGGCGAAGCGCTGGGGCAGGTCGCGAGCCAAACGCTTGAAAGCCTCTGCGTTACTGACGATGCGGTAAAAATGCCCGTGTTCCGCCCGCTCATAGGCTTTGACAAGGACGACATAGTAGCCATAGCAAAAAAAATCGACACCTTTGAGACCTCGATACTCCCTTATGAGGACTGCTGTACGGTTTTTGTGCCTCAGCATCCCGTTACAAAGCCGGATGTTGCGCAGCTTAGAGAGAGTGAAGCCAAGGTGGATTTTTCCGAAATGATACAAAAGGCTATAGACGACACTGAAACCATGGAGATCGGCTGAGTCTTTCTGGCGGATTTAAAACGGATGGTAATGAAGATGGCAAAGAAAAAGATAAAAAAAGGCTATAAGCGGGCGGCGGGGATCATCGCGCTGCTTCTTTGCTTTTCTCTTTTCGGATGCTCAAAAAAAACTGCGGGGGAAAGCGAACAAAGCAGCGATGCTGTGTCTGTTTCCGAGGAGATCGTGGAAGTGAAACCCTCTGTGCATATTGATTATCCCAGCGGAGATCGCTCGCCGTTGGAAATCGAGCGCGACTATTCGGAAAACGAAGAAGGATATGTACTCTATCCCAAGGTGATCTCAGGCGCTTATGCCGATAAGATCAACAACGAGATATGCGCTCAGATTCAGGATTATGCCGAGAAACAGCAAAGGCAGATATTTACGGAATACCGCATAGAGATGAACTCAGAGGGCTTGTTCTCCATAATGATCTTTATTCGTGATCTTCAAAGCAATGAGCTGCTTTTTCAGCTTCCTATGACTTTTGACACCGCCTCGGGCGAGCTTTGCGACATAAGCTATTTCTTTGATCCGAACGATTCGGGGTGGAGAAGCGCCGCTGCCGGACTTGCAGAAAAAAACGCAGAGCAAAACGGAATAGACCTTTTGAACGGAGTTCCCGAGATAAACGACGGACAGAGCTATTACCTTACGGATCAAAGTCTGGTGCTGCAATACGGCATATATGAGGTATCGACATATTCGGCGGGATGGCCGGAGTTTGAGCTTTCGGTGGATGAGCTGCGGCCATATTTGGCGCAGAACAGCCCGCTTTTAAGAGTACTTGACTGAGGTGTGAAAAATGAGATGTAGCTGCCGTGTCTGCGGAACATATATGGTGCAGGAGGAATATGGCCTTAAAAGCGGATGTAAGTGTCCCGATTGCGGAAATATGTGCCATGACTGCATGGGAAGTGCGCAGGAGCCGCTTTCGCCAAACGAATTAGCCGGATACTTCAGCCTGGCCGCTGTGCCCGCGGCAGAGTTGAAAAACGACGCGGATATCATTGAGGATGAAGACGCGCATGAGCATATGGACGGGTGGAGAAGGTATCTATAAATATTCCCGAAGCGGAGGAAAAAATGAAAACGAACAACAGCGGAAAAGGCAAAACGCCTATGGATATGGCGCTTGGATATTTAACGGCGAGAGCCCGCACCGTGGCGGAAATGGAAGCATATCTTGACAAGCGCCAGTTTGGGGAGTTTGAAGTTTATCAGGTGGTGGAACGCTTAAAAGAGCTGCACTATCTTGATGATAAAAGCTATGCGGAGGAATTCGTGCGTACCCGGCTTGCAACGAAGCCAATAAGCAGGCGCAAGCTTCGCGAGCAACTGATCGCGCATAAGATACCGCGCGATTATATCGACGAGGTAATAGCTGAAATAACGGATAAGACCGAGGCTGAAAATGCGGCGAAGGTCGCTGAAAAGTTTTGGCGGCAGTTTGAATCCCTTCCCGATCAGGACAGAAGGACGAGGGTGCTTCGCCGCCTGTTTTCGCACGGATATGACTATGATACCGCCAGAGAAAGCGTGGCTTCGGTTATAGGCTCGTTTGAAAGAGAAGAATATATGGCTTTCACGGATGTTGAGGAAGATGAGGCTGAGTGAAATATGATATTGGGCAGCGGCGTTGATATAATTGAAATAGAGCGCATTGAAAGAGCCGCTTCAAAGCAGGGCTTTGTGAATAAGCTGCTAACGCAGAACGAAAAGGAATATTGGGAAAGCAAGGGCTGCGCGGTGCAAACGCTGGCCGGACTTTTTGCGGCTAAAGAGGCTGTGTCAAAGGCACTGGGGACGGGCTTTGGAAAGACCGGATTAAAGGATATCGAAATACAGCACAGCAAAAACGGAACGCCTTACGCCGCGCTTCACGGCGAGGCGGCTATTCAGGCAAAAAGTATGGGAGCGGAAAAGATATTCGTCAGTATTTCTCATTGTAAGCTTTATGCTATAGCTCAGGCTGTTGCGGAGGGCAATGAATGAGCGCTAAGGAGCTTGGATTTGACGAGATAAGAACAGTCCTGGGCGAAAGAGACCCGAATTGCCACAAGGGTAATAACGGAAAAGGACTTTTGCTCGCGGGCAGTCCGGGCTTTAGCGGCGCGGCGGTAATGGCTGGCGCCGCTGCTCTTCGGGCGGGGATAGGAACGCTCAAGCTGCTTTGTCCCGAGGCGATAAGTTCGGCGTTTTATTGTGTGCCGGAGCTTATGGTGAACGGCTTTACGGGCGGCTGGGCGCAGCTTAAAAAAGAAAAGCTCGAAAAAATGATCGATAGCGCTGACTGCATAGCGGCGGGGCCGGGAATGGGGATGGGCGAGGGTGTTTTCCCTGTGCTGCAAAGCGCGATAGGCAGCGGAAAACCGTTGATCCTTGACGCCGACGCACTAAACGCCATTGCTTTAGCCGGAATAGAAACGATAAAACTGCATGGCTCGGTTATACTTACGCCGCATCTTGGCGAGATGTCGCGTTTAAGCGGCATTCCAGTTTCCCAAATAGAGGCCGACATGACGGAATGCGCGCTAAGCTATGCGAAAAAGTGGAACTGCACAATTATTCTCAAAAGTTCGCGCAGCGTAATAGCCTCACGTGACGGGCAATGCCGGATCAACATAACCGGCAACGCGGGCTTGGCCAAGGGCGGCAGCGGAGACGTGCTGACAGGACTTACGCTTGCGATGCTCGGGCAGGGATTGGAACCCTTCAGCGCCGCCTGCGCCGGCTCATATCTGCTTGGCGCGTCGGCCGACGAGGCGGTAGCCATCTTAAAGGAGCGAATGCTTATGGCTCGCGATGTGGTAGATGTGATAGAAGAAACGATAAACCTTACGCTTGGTGAACAAAATGGAAATCATTGAATTAAAGGCGGCGCTGCGCAGCAAAATGCGCGCATACTGCAAGGGGATAGACGCTGAGAAGCGAAGGGCATTATCCGAAAAAGCGTGTGAGAGGATAAAAGAGCTGCCGGAATTTTTGTCTGCCCGCTATATCCTCTCATACATGGCCATGCCGAATGAATGCGATCCTGCGGAGGCCGTGCGTTTTGCATGGAAAAACGGACAAAAAGTAGTGTTCCCCGTCTGCGAAGAGGGCAACACGCTGGGGCTGTATCTCCCTGCGGGAGCTGATGCGTTCGTGCGCGGAAAATACGGGATAATGGAACCTGACACGCTGCGTTCGGTACGCATAAGCATTGAGCAGATAGACTGCATCATAGTGCCGGGACTGGCCTTTGATCGCGGCGGGAGGCGGCTTGGTCAGGGCGCGGGATATTACGACAGGCTGCTTTGTGAAAGCGGAGCTTACAGGATAGCTCTGGCCTTTCCCGACCAGATAATATCAGAGGTGCCTGTGGCTTCGCATGATGCTCTAATGAACGCCGTCGTTACGGCTGAGAACTGTTTTGTCACGAATTTGCCGTGAAGAAAACAAATCATGTCCGCATTCGCGCTTGTCAGCTTTGAAGCGGAATGGTACAATATGGACGTGTGTTATATTGACCAATGCGGAGGAAGCCAATGCGAATCATAGCGGGAAGCAGAAAGGGTCGTCCTCTGAATGCGCCCGAGGGAATAAACACCCGCCCTACATTGGACAGGGTAAAGGAAGCGCTGTTTGGGATCATACAATTTGATCTTCCGGGAGCAAGGGTGCTCGATCTCTTTGCGGGTTCCGGCAATCTTGGCTTAGAGGCGCTCTCACGAGGAGCGGAATCCGCCGTTTTTTGCGATCACGACCGAAAAAGCATAGCGGTGATACGCCAAAACATCGCAAAGCTGGAATTCGAAGCGAAAAGTCAGGTTCTTGCCATGGATTGCGCACAGGCAATAAAAAGTCTTGCTGCGGCAGGGAAAAAGTTCGATCTGGTTTTTCTTGATCCGCCCTATGCAACGGATCTTGCGGCGCAGGCGATAGATCTGATGATCGAATCGGGAATATTGAGCCCGAAGGTCATAATCTCCGTAGAGCACGATCTTGCAAAACCGCCGAAAAAGGACGGATACAGCATAGACACGAGAAAATACGGCTATGTTGGCCTGAGCATTTTGAAACGGGAGGACGCATATTGACAAAAGCTCTTTATGCCGGAAGCTTCGATCCTTTTACGATGGGGCATCTTGATATCCTCAAGCGGGCAAGCTCGATATTCGAGGGTATAATGATCGGGGTTCTGATAAACAGCGGCAAGAATTGCGCTTTCAGCGCGCAGGAGCGCTGCGAATTGATAGAGCGTGTCATTAAGGCCGAAAAAATGGAAAATGTCGGCGTATGCGTGTTTTCCGGACTGACGGTAGAGCTTGCAACGGAAAAAGGCTGCGGCTGCATTTTGCGCGGGATGCGCGATACGAATGACTTTGCGTATGAAACAAAGCTTGAAGCGCTCAATCTGCGGCTGGCGCCTCAGATCCAAACTATATATATGGCGGCGTCGCCTGCCTATGCGCATATAAGCTCTTCGGCAATAAAAGAGTTGTGCGCATATGGCGCGAGTATAGAGGGGCTTGTGCCCGCGCCGATCCAAATAAGTATCGCAGAAAGGTTGATGAAGCGATGAACGACAACGGACAAAACTTAAGGATCTATAGCATTATTGAACAACTGGAGGACGCTATCGAAAACAGCCCGCGTCCAAAGATCGGCAATTCGGCCGGCAAACGTATCGTGGATATCGAGGAACTGCACGATATAATCGGCGATCTCAAGGTGATGATACCCGAGGATATCCGGCGTGCCAACAGCGTTATGCTCCAAGCGGAAAACATGATAAACGACGCTGCTGACCATGCCCGCGATCTGGTTGACAAGGCTCAGCAGGAGGCGGACACTTTGGTTGCCGCTTCAAATGAAAAATCGGAGCAGATACTTTTGAACGCTAAAAACGAATATGAGCGTTTGGTCTCCGAGGATGAAATATATAAAGAAGCACAGCGCCGAGCTAAGCTTTTGGCAAAAAAGGCCGAATACAGCGCGGGCGTGCTTTTCGAAAATGCAAAGGTATATGCCGATAATGTAATGGCGGATCTTGACAGGTTCCTTGGCGAATATCGCCAGCAGATCGCTTCAAACCGCCGTGATCTTGATGCAAAGAACACCGGCGGAGCCTTGCGTATGGAAGCCGAGCCCGCTCAGGTCTCTGTGCAGCCTGCGCAGCAGACGCCGCCTATGCCTATACCGCAGCAGCCTCTGCCTCAACAGCCGGTCATGCAGCAGCCGATGCAGCCGCCCATGCAGCAGCAGCAGCAGCCGATACAGCAGACCCCGGTGGCCGCGGCTCCGGTATTCATTCAGCAGCCCGCCCCGTCCGCTCCCCCGATGCGCGCGGCGAAGCCTGCTGCAAAAGGCGGACGCAATATGGAAACGGACGATCCATATTTGACCGATGACGACGATTTTGAAGAAGCGCCGAAGAAGTCTCTCTTTGCGGGTCTTTTCAAGGGCAAGCGCAAAGCTGTTGACGACGATGACTTCGACGACGATTTCGAATAAACCGAGTAAGACATTCAGCCGCTCATTTACGGGCGGCTTTTTTTGTGTTGCAAAAAAGCACCCTCAAAAGCCAAAGACTGCACAGACTAAAGCTGGAAACGGCAAAAAGCCCGAGGGCGGAAAGCGTATTTTGTGCGATAAGTTCCGTATCGACTGAGCAGAAAACAGCGCCGGCCCGCGGCAAAAAAAGCGGCGCACTGAAAAAAGCGATACATGCGGAAATAAGCGCCTGCAGCAGCTTCCTGCAAAGATATACGGGAGCGTCAAGCTTAACATATCGCATGGACTGAGCCATGACGCAGAGCCCTCCGAATGAAAATAAAAAGGCTGCCGAGGCGGCCATTTCACGAAATGTAAGAGAGCAGGCGGAAAGAAGAACGCTTCCCGAAACGAACTCAAGACAGCCATAGAGCATAGCGCTGATATAAACGGGCGGCAAAGGGAGCGAAGAGAGGGCGTAAAGCCTTGCGAAAACCGCGAGAAGCACCTTGAAACAGACTATAGTGCCGCCGATAGAGAGCATTGCCTGCACGGCGTTATAGATAGAGTCGCTCAAGGCCTGCAAAATTGGCAGGGGAGGCGTTTCAGGCTTTTCGCTATGCGCTGCGGAAACTGAGGAGCGGCAAAAAAAGAACATGACGGCGGAGCTTGCATATTGCCCCAGAAGGATCGGAAGCGACATAAGAGGGCAGCCGAGCATAGCGCTGCAAAACGCGCCGACGATGAACATTGGGCCTGTGGCGTTTAAAGCTGCGCACAGGCGGCTTTGAGCTTCGCTCTTGGCGTTGAAGTCTTTGCACAGGCGGGCTCCGGCCGGTGCGCCGGAAAGCATACTCATTGCGAATAATGTGAAAGCGCCAAGAGACTTTCCGCAGAAAAGCCGCATCATATCCGCGCAGACAAAAAAAGGAAAAAGTACGGGAACCACTTGAGAAGCCCATATGCTCAAAGCTTCTTTTGCGGCGTTTGCGGCGGGGACGTTGAAAAAAAGCATAAGCGCCGCCAGAAAAATAAAAAAAGCCACAGCGATTCTTTTCATGCTGTAGCTTACGCACAAATAATGGATTTTAGACGACGATAAGCGGGTCGTTATAGTCAAAAACGGAGGGGGAGTCTGCCGCGAAGCAGGCGATATCAGAAGAAAGCATATCTATCTCATGCATACGGGCGGCCTCGGGAGAAAGCTTATATGCATCGGAATATCGCGTGACTACGGGCAAGGCGCTCTTGGAGCAAAGCATTGAAAGAAGCTGCTTTGATTCTTTGCGTACGCCGAGCACGCGGATATATGGCGAAAGCTCGAGGTCACTTTTTTTTATGGAAAGCAAAGCGCACATAGATATGCGGCGAAGCCGTGCCATTGTGTAACGCTTGCTCTTAGATGCAAAAAGAAATTCAGAATAGCGGGTGCAGGCGCGGCATTGCTTATAGATCACGTTTTCCAATCCTTCTGAAACGTCAGGAAGAGAGGCAAGCTCATCAAGGCTCATGCGCCGCAAAGCATATAGGATTATCTCGGATAAACGCTCCTGCCTGCGCGGTGGCACATGGCGAAGCGCTTCTACAACACCGTGTGGAACGAAAGCGCAGGCGTCATCGATTTTGCCGGAAAGAAGCTTTTCGCGTATGAAGCCGGCGCTCGCAAAGCGCGCGGAAGGCTCCGCTTCGTCATGCTGCGCTCCCTCGCGGCGTATGCATATGGCGCTAAGCTCAGGCGCCTCTTTTTTTATTGCCCGCAAATATTCCGTGGCAAGCATGTCGTTGGCTCCGGAAAGAAAATGTTCCCCTGCTGCTTTGGCGGCGGCGGAGGGAAAGGACGATCCGCAGCGAAGCTGCAAACGAAGCGCTGAAGCATAGCTTTCATTTTCCATATCGGTGGACATACAGGAGCTTTGAAGCTTGTCAAGATCTCCGCATTCGCTGCCGAAGCAGATCGCGTCCGCAATGCCGCTTCCTGCGAGTATACGTACGCCGCCAGCCGCGAATCTTTGCGCGCTGCCAAGCGAATATACGCAAGGAAGCTGCAAGACCATGTCAGCGCCATTTTCAAGAGCGTGGCGCGTGCGAAGCAGCTTGTCGTAAACGGCTATTTCTCCGCGCTGCACAAAATCACCGCTGAGCACTATGATAACATAGCCGCCATGCAGCTTTTTCGCTTCGGCGATATGATATGCGTGCCCGCTATGGAAGGGGTTGTATTCGGCTATGATCCCGACAGCCTTCATGTTTGCTGCGCGTCCCTCTCTTTTTGGCTTATATTTCATTGAATCGATTATAACAGAAGAAAGCGATTTTATCAGCAAATCAATGAAATTTCAATACACAAACACATATTCTGTGCTATAATCATAACGTTGAGGATTCATCTCAGATAATTTCTACAGCAGCGAAAGGAGTTTCCCTACTATGTCCGTTATCGATCAAATCAAAGAAAAAGCAAAAAAAGACATTAAGAATATCCTTCTCCCCGAGGGCAGTGAAGAGCGCACCGTGCAGGCCGCCCGCCAGATCACAGATCAAAAGCTGGCGAACGTCACTCTCTTTGGCAACCATGACGAGATCAAGGCTGTGGCCGATAAATTTGGCCTAAGTCTTGAAGGCATCACGGTGGTCGATCCCGAAAAGGATGTCGACTTTGAAAAGTATGTCGAAATGTTTTACGAAATACGTAAAGCCAAGGGCGTTGATATGGAAAAAGCAAAAAAGACGATGCTCAATCCCTTGTTCTATGCGGCAATGATGATTAAAAACGGACGCGGCGACGGTTTTGTTTCCGGCGCTATCAGCACCACGGGCGACACGCTTCGTCCGGGTCTGCAAATCATCAAAACCGCTCCGGGAGTCTCGACGGTTTCAAGCTGCTTTATTATGGAAGTTCCTGATAAAAACTATGGAGACAAAGGCGTGATGATATTTGGCGATTGCGCTGTGAATATCGAGCCTACCGCCGAGCAGCTCGCGGCCATAGCCATCGCTTCAGCGCAGACCGGCAAAGCCCTTTGCGGCATCGATCCGCGCGTTGCAATGCTTTCCTTCTCAACAAAGGGGAGCGCGAAGCACGAAAACGTAGACAAGGTCGCTCAGGCAACGGCTCTTGTGAAAGAGCTTGCGCCGGAGCTGAATGTTGACGGCGAATTGCAGGCCGATGCGGCGCTGGTCGAAAAAGTCGGACAGCTCAAGTCGCCCGGAAGCCCTGTGGCCGGACATGCGAACGTTCTTATTTTCCCCGACCTTCAGGCGGGCAACATAGGCTATAAGCTGGTTCAGCGTCTTGCGGGCGCAACGGCTATCGGGCCTATCTGCCAGGGCTTTGCAAAGCCTATCAACGATCTGTCACGCGGTTGCAGCGTTGATGACATCGTGTCTGTAGTTGCCATGACCGCCGTGCAGGCGCAAAAAATGTAACGTAAATTATAGTAATTCAATATACAAGGAGAAAATCATCAGATGAAGATACTTGTTATCAATGCGGGAAGCTCTTCCCTTAAATATCAGCTTATGGATTCCGAATCGGGCTATGTGATCGCGAAGGGACTTTGCGAGCGCATAGGCATTGGCGGCTCGAAGCTTACATACAAGCCTACTGGCAAGGATAAGCACGAGTTCGAAAAGGATATGAAGGATCATAACGACGCTATCAAAATGGTCATCGACGCTTTGCGCGATCCCGAGATAGGCGTAGTCAAAAGCATGGATGAGATCGGTGCGGTCGGGCACCGCGTAGTTCACGGCGGGGAAAAATTTGCCAAGTCTGTCAAGATAGACGATGAGGTGATCGCCGCTATCGAGAGCTTAAACAGCCTTGCGCCTTTGCATAACCCTGCAAACCTTATGGGCATTCGCGCCTGCAAGAAGCTCATGCCCGGCGTACCCATGGTGGCCGTGTTTGACACCGCTTTCCATCAGACCATGCCGCCGCAGGCTTATATGTACGGGCTGCCATATGAAGCTTATAAAGAGCTTATGGTTCGCCGCTACGGTTTCCACGGCACTTCGCATCTTTATGTTTCCGGACGCGCTATGGAAAAGCTGGCCGAAGCAGGCATAGCTAAGGAAAATTCCAAGATCATTACCTGCCACCTTGGAAACGGCTCAAGCATTTCCGCGGTAAAGGGCGGCAAATGTGTGGATACCTCAATGGGTCTTACTCCTCTGGAGGGCGTACCGATGGGCACGCGCTGCGGAAACATGGATCCGGCAATAGTGACCTATCTTATGGAAAAGCTCAATCTTGACACGAAGGGCATCGATGCTTATATGAATAAAAAGAGCGGTATGCTCGGACTTTCAGGCGTGTCAAGCGACTTTAGAGATCTGGGCGAGGCTGCCGAAAAGGGCAACGAGCGTGCCGAGATCGCCCTGCAGTGCTTCAGCTATGCGGTGAAGAAATTTATCGGCGCTTATGCTGCCGCGATGAACGGCGTTGACGCCATAGTATTCACTGCCGGCGTAGGCGAAAACGACCGTGCCACTCGCGCCCGTGTGCTTGAAGGACTTGATTATCTGGGTCTTGACGTGGACTTTGCCTATAACGATTCCTGCCCGCGCGGCGAGGAGGTAGAGCTCACTAAAGCAGGCAGCAGGGTGAAGGTCTATGTCATTCCTACGGATGAAGAAATGGTCATAGCGCAAGATACCGCCCGTCTCGCAAAATAAACGTTGACAAACGCTATAGTGACGGATAAAATAACTAAGGTTGGCTTTTGAGGTGGAATTATGAAGTTCAACGTCGCCGCGCAGATTAGAGAACCGGGAGCGCTTAAAGAGTTTCAGGTTTCGGAGAAATGGGCGGAAGTGGAATACGGCGGACGGTCTATCATGTTTGCAGCGCCGCTGCAAATTGACGGAAGCTGCATTTTCGACGGGGATGGATTCACCGTAAAAGGCAAGGTCGATACCTTGCTTCGCTCCGAGTGCGCAAAGTGCACAAAGCCGTTTGATGAGCCGTTTTCATTTGAATTTGACGAAAGATTCGAAAAGACGGCCTCTGAGGATGACGGCATATATGGATATCGAGGCGAAGAATTAGATCTGACGACTATGATCCGCGATAATGTCTTTCTTAACCTGCCTTTGAGCAGCGTTTGCAGGGAAGATTGCAAGGGACTCTGTCCCATATGCGGATGCGATCGAAATACAGCGCAATGCGACTGCGTAGCAGAGGAGCCGGAGTTCGAAGAGAACCTGCACAGCCCTCTCGCAGCGTTGGGAACGTTGCTGAACGAGGATAAGGAGGTGTAATCATGGCAGTCCCCAAGAGAAAAACTTCTAAGGCGAGGCGCGATTCCCGCAGGGCCAACTGGAAGCTTTCCCTGCCCGGCATCGTTGAATGCCCGCAGTGTCACGAGCCTAAGCTCGCACATCGTGTTTGCAAGAATTGCGGATTCTACGATGGCAAGCAGGTCGTCGAAACGGAAAAGGCCGAGGCTTGATCCTGAAACGTTAACTGATGCGAGGCTTCCCTTTTTTGGGGAAGCCCCTTTCTTGTATATGCATTTTTTAAATAATGAAAAGGAGCTTTTCTATGTCACTCATAAGAATCGCTATTGACGCATTTGGAGGAGATAATTCTCCCGCGGCCGTTATTGACGGATGCGTTCAGGCGATGAAGCTGAATAACGACTGGACCGCAGTTTTATCGGGAGATGAAAAACGAATACGCGAAGAGCTTTCAAGGTATGAATATGACGAGGGGCGAGTTGAAATAATACATGCGCCGGAGATAATAAGCTGCGAAGAGCAGCCGACAATGGCGATAAAAAAGAAGAAGGACTCTTCTTTGGTGCAGGCGCTCTATGCCGTTAAGGAAGGACGGGCGGACTGCATACTTTCAGCCGGAAGCACAGGCGCTTTGCTTGCGGGCGCTACTTTAATAATAAAAAGGCTGGAGGGCGTTAAGCGCCCGGCTCTGGCGGTACTTATGCCCACGGTCACGGGCGGGCATATACTCGTGCTTGATTCAGGCGCCAATACTGACTGTAAGCCTTCTTATTTGCAGCAGTTTGCCGTTATGGCGGATGCGTATATGCGCAAGATGGAAAGGATAGAGCATCCGAGAATAGGACTTTTGAACAATGGTGCGGAGGCGGAAAAGGGTTGTCAGCTCACAAAAGCGGCGTATGCCCTGCTGAAGGAAACGCCTATACTCTTTGCGGGCAACTGCGAAGCGAGAGATATACTTTCAGGAGATTTTGACGTGCTTGTCTGCGACGGCTTCGCGGGAAATGTGGTATTGAAATATACAGAGGGTATGGCTTCGGCATTGGTGGGTATGCTTAAAAAGGAGCTTATGTCGGACACATGCTCAAAAATCGGAGCCGCACTCGCTAAGCCTGCCTTCAAACGTTTTAAAAAGCAGCTTGATTATACGGAATACGGCGGCGCACCGCTGCTTGGTATCGCCGGAGGCGTGATAAAAGCGCACGGCAGTTCAAACGCAAAGGCATTTTGCTCCGCAATTCAGCAGGCGAGGGCTTTTGCCAAGGCTGAGCTAGGCGAATCTATCTCAAGCGCTTTGCTCTCGCTGCCTGAGATAGAGGATTGACATGAAGCTTTGATGGGGCTAAACTACAAATAGGATTTTATGGTTACTCGAATATGACCATATGTTTTTGAAAGGTGGTTAAAATATGGAATTTGAAAAGGTACGCGCCGCTATAGCGAAGCAGTTGGATATTGACGAAAACCAGATAATGATGGAATCAAAGCTTATTGAAGATCTTAAGGCTGATTCGCTTGACGTAGTTGAACTGATAATGGATCTCGAACAAGAGTATGGAATCGAAATTCCTGATGATAAACTGCCAATGATTCACACTGTGGGCGATATCGTCGGGTTTCTCAATAAATAAATTTATTGAAATGCGACCCGCATCTTTGATGCGGGTTTTCTGTATGGGAGGGCGCATTGGATTTTGACCGCCGTGTAAAACTGGAAAGCTGGCAGAAAATCGGGGAATATCAATTCCATGATCTTGAATTGCTGGATGTGGCTTTTACACACAGCTCATTTGTTAAAGGGGACGGCAACGCGCATGTGCATAACGAGCGTCTTGAATTTCTCGGCGACGCGGTGCTTGAGCTATGCGTGAGCAGATATCTTTATAAAAACTATCCAAAGATGAACGAGGGCATGATGACGAGAATACGCGCGTTGTCGGTGTGCGAAAATGCGCTGTATGTGGCTGCCAAAGGTCTGCAGATAGGCGAGATGCTTTTGCTCAGTCGCGGTGAAGAGCACACTGGCGGACGGGACAAGCCGTCTATATTATCCGATGCTCTCGAAGCTGTTATCGGTGCTATTTATATCGATGGCGGCGCAAAAGCGGCCGATCCTTTCATACTTCGCTTTGCGACTGAGAGCATAGAAGCCTCAGTAAAGAACATCAACACCAAGGATTATAAAACTCAGCTTCAGGAATATGCGCAAAAAAAACATCTTGGCGCAGTTGAATACAGCTTGATAAACGAAAGCGGGCCCGCTCATAAAAAAGAATTTACCGTTGGCGCGTTGATCGGTGAAAAGCTGATGGGGAACGGTATAGGCGCCTCAAAACAGGCGGCCGGGCAGATGGCCGCAAGCGCGGCATTGCAGCTATTGCAGCAAACATTACAAACGGAAGGCGACAGCACAGTAAAAAATGCGTCTAAATAAACTCGAGATAAACGGCTTTAAATCCTTCGCGAAAAAAACAGAGCTATGCTTCGAGCCAGGGGTAACGGCGGTGGTCGGCCCTAACGGCTGCGGCAAGAGCAATATTTCCGACGCCGTGAGATGGGTGCTTGGCGAGCAAAGCGCGAGGGCGTTGCGTGGGACGAAGATGGAAGACGTCATCTTCAACGGCACGGAGCAGCGCAAGCCGCTTTCTTTTTGCGAGGTATCTCTGACATTTGATAATACGGACGGACAACTTCCCACGGAATATACCGAGGTCACTGTAACGCGGCGCGTTTACCGTTCGGGAGACAGTGAATATCTGCTAAATGGCGGAGGATGCAGGCTAAAGGATATACAAGAGCTTTTTCGCGATACCGGCATAGGCAAAGAAGGCTATTCTATAATCAGCCAGGGCAAGGTAGAAGAGATATTATCAAATAAATCCGGCGACAGGCGCGCTGCCTTTGAAGAGGCCGCGGGCGTTATGAAATACCGCGTGCGCAAGGAGGAAGCCGAAAGAAAGCTTGAAAACACAAAAAAGAATCTGGTTCGCCTTGAAGATATACTTGAAGAGCTGGAAACACAGATAGAGCCCTTAGCGGAGCAGAGCGAAACGGCGCGGCGCTATTTGCAGCTTCGCGACGAGCTAAAGGAAATAGAGGTCAACGTTTTTCTTTATCAATACGACAGGCTGAACGAGCGCATCAAGGATCTTGACGCCACGATGCATCAGCTTGATGAGGCGATGAAGGACGACGCTGAAAAGGAAGGCATATTAACGGGAGCCTGCGCTGAGGCTGAGGAAAAGTGCCGTACTTTGAACGCCGCAATAAGCGAATTGCAAAACAAACTGCTCTCGCTCAGCTCGGGAGTAGAGACCAGCACGGGCGAAGCCAAGGTCATGCAGGAGCGCATGATAAATCTAAACAGCGAAAAAAGCCGCCTTGAAGAGCAGATCGAGCTTAATGAAAAAGAATATCGTGAAGCGCTGGAGGCTTTGAATGAATGCAAGGATGCAAGCACAGGTAAAAATGACGAATATGAATCGCTTGCCGCTGAGCTGAATAATGTTCAGTCCGAGCTTGACGAGTTGAATAAGCAAATAGAAGAAAAAGAGACTCTTCTTGAAAATCAGAAACAAAGCCTTATCGACGCTATGAACCGCATATCGGACGCAAAGAGCCAAAGCTCGCGTTTGGAAGCGATAAAAGCTACGCTTGATAAACGGCTTGAGGCTATTGCCGAAGAGGAAGAGGATGTTTTAGAGGACGCGAAAAAGCTCAGCCTCGAATTTTCCGACGCTAACGGATATTTAGAGATATTGCAAAAGGACTACGCCGTAAGGGAAGAAAAGCGCAACGACGCTATACGGGCATTGAACGAAACCAATCAGCGCATAAAACAGGCCGCGCAGCAGGAAAACGAAATGGCTAAAACGCGGGAATCCGCCTTGGCGCGCATTCGCGTTTTGGATGAAATGAAAAAAGCGCATGAAGGCTATTATTCAAGCGTTAGAAACGTGCTTACCGATGCGGCTTCATCACTTGAGCTGAAAAAGAGAATAATCGGCGTTGTGGCCGAGCTCGTGCATGTGCCGAAGGAATATGAGATCGCGGTTGAAATGTCGCTTGGGTCGGCTTTGCAAAACATAGTTACGCCCAATGAAAACGATGCAAAATATGTAATAGAATATCTCCGCGGCAAACAGTACGGGCGCGCCACCATGCTGCCTGTTACGGCCATGCGCTCGCGCCTTCTTACTCAACAGGAGCGCTCCTGCTGCCGTGTGAACGGCTTTATCGGCGTCGCCTCTGAGCTTGTCTCTTATGATGAAAGCTATAGAAACATTTTTGAAAATCTGATGGGGCGCACCGTGATAGTAGAAGATCTGGACGCCGGAATAGCGATAAACCGGCAGTCTAAGGGCGCATTCAGGATAGCCACCTTAAAGGGCGACATAATAAATCCCGGCGGTTCGATGACAGGCGGAAGCTCGCAAAAGCGCGAATTCAGCCTTATCGGGCGCAAACGTGAAATTGAAGAGCTTAAAGAAAAGCTGAAACAAATAGAGATAAAAACGGCGGAACTTCATAAAGAAAGCGGAGACTTGTCAAATTCATTGGATAAGGCGAACAGGCTTGTTGAAGAAAGCAGCCGCGCACTGCATGAGAATGATATTGAGCTGGCGACACAGCGTGAAAAGGTGGATATCGTTCAAAAATATGTTGAGGAAAACAAAGCGTATTTGGACAGGCTGCAAAACGAGCGCAGCCAGATACACGATAATATCGCGGATATAGAACGCCAAAGCAAGGATGCGGACGCGGACAGAGAAGGACTGGAGCAGGGCAACGCCGCCACTCAAAGCGACATTCGCGAGACGCAGGCCGGACTTGGGCTTATGCGCGCAAAGCAGGAGCAGATAAGCGAGACGCTCACAGCGCATAAAGTGAAGATCGCCGGACTTGAAAAAGAAATGAGCGCCGCGCAGAATGATATTCAGAGAATGAATCGCGACGCCGAGCAATATAAGCGCAACGCCGAAAAGGATAGAGCAGGCATCGAACATGCCGCGAGGCAGATACAGGAAATGCAGGAAAGCCTGCAAAATCTGGATGTAAAGATCGACGTTGACCGAAAAGACGTTGACGCGCTGAAGGATCAACTTCAAAATATGGAAAACGAGCGCGACGAGCACGATGAGGCGCTGCGCGATATGCGCGAGCGCAGAGAAGATATATCCATAGGCTTGGCCGATATGCGCGAACGCAGGCATAAAGCGGAGCTCAACCAGAGCAAGGCGCAAATGGAGCTTAGCAATATGCAGGATCGCATATGGGAGGATTATGAACTCACATATGAGAATGCGCTGCCTATGCGCCGGCAGATCGCGGTAACGGCGTCGCATATGCGCATTGACGAGCTTAAAAAAGATATACGCGCGTTGGGCGATGTGAATATCAACTCTATAGAGGATTATAAAAACGTTAAAGAACGTTACGATACGCTTGGCACGCAGATAGAGGATCTGCATAAGGCCGAGAGCGACCTGCAATCCCTGATAGAAGATCTGGTCACAACGATGGAACGCGAATTCAAAAAACAGTTCGCCGTAATACAGGAAAACTTCTCTGTGGTCTTTGGAGAACTATTTGGCGGCGGCAGAGCGGAGCTTTTGCTTTCGGATAAGAACGACATACTGAACTGCGACATTGATATTATTGCGCAGCCTCCGGGAAAGAAGCTTCAAATGCTTTCTTTGCTCTCCGGCGGGGAAAGAGCGCTTACGGCTATCGCGTTGATCTTTGCTATATTAAAGCTGAAGCCTACCGCGTTTTGCATTTTGGATGAAATAGAAAGCGCCTTGGATGAGGTGAACGTAAGCAACTTTGCAAATTATGTGAAGAGCTATTCCAATGACACTCAGTTTATTCTGATAACGCACCGCAAGGGCAGCATGGAGGTTAGCGATTCTATCTATGGCGTTTCAATGGAAGAGCGCGGTATTTCCCGCGTGTTGTCGGTAAAATTCAGCGAATATGAGGATGAGGCGAGCTAAATGGGATTTTTCCAAAGATTAAAAGAGGGTCTAAGTAAAACCGGAAGCGGTTTTCAAAACATTTTTTCCAATCCGGATAGGATAAATGAAGAATTCTATGATGAATTGGAAGAGGCGATGATAATTGCCGATCTTGGCATGAACACCGCCGGGCAGATGCTTGATGAACTGAGGAGCAAAGTCTCTGAGGAAGGCTATAAGGAAAGGGACGAGGCCCGCAAAGCCTTGGTCGAGATAATGGCCGAAAAAATGCGTCCTGAAAAGCCGATCTTCGGTAATGGCGGCAAGGCTGTAATGCTCGTCGTTGGCGTAAACGGAGTGGGTAAGACGACCTCGATAGGCAAGCTGGCGAATTATTATAAAAACAGCGGCAAAAAGCCGATGATGGCGGCTGCCGATACTTTTCGCGCGGCCGCGGCGGAGCAACTGCAAATATGGGCTGAGCGCACCGATACGCCGATAATCAAGCATGGCGAAGGTGCTGATCCAGCAGCGGTGGTATTTGACGCCTGCGCGTCATTCCGTGCGAAAAACTGCGATATTTTGCTTTGTGACACGGCGGGAAGGCTGCATAACAAAAAGAACCTGATGAACGAGCTTGAAAAAATACGAAGGGTAATTGACAAAGAACTGCCCGATGCGGATGTAGAGGTGCTTCTTGTTATGGACGCCACCACGGGACAAAATGCTATTGCCCAGGCAAGGGCATTTTCTGAGGCTACAGGGCTTACGGGCATAATACTCACCAAGCTTGACGGCACGGCAAAAGGCGGCGTGGCTTTGGCAATACGCGAAGAGCTCAAGCTGCCTGTGAGGTTTATTGGCATTGGCGAGGGGATAGACGACCTGCAGCCATTTGATGCGGACGAATTTGCGGAGGCGATATTATGAAATGGTTCGAAATATGCGTATTTACCACACAGGAAGGTCTTGAGCCTGTTGCGGCTCGTTTTGATATGCTTGGGATTTCACAGGTAATAATGGAAGAAAGCCGCGAGAGCATAGAGCAGTTTTTACAGACCACCGCCAAGTATTGGGATTATGCCGATATTGACGAAATAGCTTCAAGCGAACCCTGCGTTAAGGCATATGTTACCGATCTTCCGGAAAACACGGAGCTTATTCGCAGTATAGAAGCTTCGTTCTGCGAGCTTCGCAAAGAGGACGTGGGAATCGATCTGGGCAGCTTGCGCGTTATGATAGCCTTGCGTGACGAAGAGGACTGGGCAAACAACTGGAAGCTGTATTATAAGCCGATGGAGATAGGCGAGAGATTGCTTATCTGCCCCTCGTGGGAAAAGGCCGACGCGAAAGGACGCATACTGCTCTCTATCGATCCGGGGATGGCCTTTGGAACAGGCACGCATCACACAACGAGGATGTGTCTTGAATATCTTGAGCAAGCAGTGAAAAGCGGCGATGCAGTTCTCGATCTCGGCTGCGGCAGCGGAATACTTTCAATAGCGGCTCTGCTTCTTGGCGCTTCAGAAGCAATAGGGGTGGATATTGACCCCATGGCGGAGAAAATCGCCAGAGAAAACGCCGTGCTCAACGAAATATATGCCGACCGCTATAAGGTGTATGCGGGCGACGTCTTAAAGGATGCAGCTTTGCAGCAGCGTCTTGCGGAGAAAAAATATGATATCGTTACGGCAAATATAGTTGCCGACGTTATAATAGCCTTGTGTCCGCAGGTGAAGCGGCTCGTCGCTCCAAACGGACTGTTCGTTTGCTCGGGAATCATCATAGATCGTCTAAACGATGTGCTTTCGGCGCTTTCACAAAACGGATTTGAAGTGCTGGACACTAAAATTTGCGAGGATTGGTGCGCAATAAAAACCAGACCGGTATGAACAGATTTTTTGTGCCAAAGGGAAATATAAGCGAGGGACATGCCATTATAACGGGTGAGGATATGAAGCATATCACCCGAGTTTTGCGTATGCGCGAGGGCGATCCTCTAATCATCAGCGACGGAGTTTCAATGGAATACCATGCCAGAATAGAATCTGTTAAGGCAGATGAGATCCTCATTTCGCTTAATGATGGGGTGAAATGCGAAAACGAGCTGCCTTTTGAGACTACGCTTATACAGGGACTTCCGAAAGCCGGAAAAATGGAGCTTATAATACAGAAATGCACCGAGCTTGGCTTAAGCCGGGTCATTCCGGTCGCGGCGGCGCGCAGCGTTGTGAGGCTTACGGAAAAGGAATTCGAAAAAAAGCGCATACGCTATGAAAAGGTGGCGGCGGAGGCCGCAAAGCAGGCACAGCGAGGAATACAGCCCGAGGTAAAGGGGCTGCACAGCTTTTCCGATATAGATTTTTCGGCTTTTGATCTTATATTGCTCTTTTACGAAGAAGAAAAAGAGATGAGCTTAAAGCGCGCTCTGGGAAGAATTGCGTTTATGCCAAAGCGCATCGCCATAATAATAGGCCCCGAGGGCGGAATAGAAAAGGACGAAGCCGAATCGATAATTTCAAGAGGCGGAGTTGCGGTCTCTCTTGGAAAGCGTATACTTCGCACGGAAACTGCCGGAATGGCGGCGCTTGCGATGCTTCAATACGCGCTGGGTGACGCATGATGAAAATAGCATTATATACATTGGGCTGCAAGGTCAATCAATACGACACACAGGCGATGCGCGAGCTTTTGGAAAATGCCGGACATCAATGTGTGGATTTTGCCGAAACTGCGGACGTTTATCTTATCAACACATGTACCGTTACAGGCACAGGCGACAAAAAGTCCAGACAGATGATATCGCGCACGCACGCGGCGAATCCGAATGCGAAGATAGTCGTGACGGGCTGCTATGCGCAGCGCGCGCCGGAAGAGCTTTTATTGCTTCCCGGAGTTGAACTGGTGCTTGGCACAAAGGAACGCGCGCAAATAGTTCAAAG
>CAYPAH010000008.1:21624-25209 GCA_964408655.1 uncultured Oscillospiraceae bacterium
GTTCAAAGAATAGAGGAACTGGATCAAAAAAGCGGCATAAATGCGGTAAGCGCACTTAAAAACGAAAAGACATTTGAAGAAATGTCGGTGTCAAGAGAGGGGCGCACAAGGGCGCATCTTAAAATACAGGAGGGCTGCGATAGATTTTGCAGCTATTGCATCATACCTTATACGCGAGGCCCCATACGAAGCCGCGGCCTTGAAGATATTAGAAAACAGGCTGAAATACTGAATGAGGCGGGATACAGCGAGATAGTGCTGACAGGCATACACCTTATGAGCTACGGCAAGGAATGGAATGACGGCACAGGGATTTTGGACGCGATAAGGCAGTTTGAGGGACTTGATAATATCAAGCGCATCCGGCTTGGCTCGCTGGAACCGCAACTCTTAAAGGATGGATTCGTTGCGGAGATAGCAGAAAACAAAAAAATATGCAGGCAGTTTCATCTTTCGCTTCAAAGCGGAAGCGCAGGGGTTCTCCAGCGAATGCATAGAAGATATACCCCGCAGGAATATAAAAGCTGCGTGGAAAAGCTGCGCGCCGCGATGCCGGGCTGCGCTATAACCACCGATATTATCGTAGGCTTCCCCGGAGAAACGGAAGCAGAATTTCAGGAAAGTCTGGATTTTGCTCGCGAGATAGGCTTTGCGAAGATACATGTTTTTCCATATTCACGAAGGGAAGGGACGCTTGCCTATTCCATGCCCGAACAGTTGCCAAGAAGCGTTAAAGCAAAACGTGCCTCGCTTATGATTGAGTTGGGTAACGAGCTTGAAAAGGCATATATGCAGGATTTTGTCGGAACTGTGCAGGCGGTGCTTTTTGAAGAGCTTGCGGACGGCGAATGGCAGGGTTATACTGATAGTTATATACGGGTCAACGTAAGCGGAGACGCTAAAGAAGAACTCGGAGGAAAGATCCTGCCGGTGCGGATAGAAAAAACAGAATATCCGCATCTGCATGGCAATATTGAAAAATAAAGGAGGCTGTTGATATGGAAAACTGTTTATTCTGCAAAATTGCTCAGGGCGAGATCCCGAGTGAAAAGGTATTTGAAGACGAGACGGTCTTGGCCTTTTGCGATATCGATCCTCAAGCGCCGACGCATATCCTTATCGTGCCGAAGCGCCATTATACGAGCATTATGGATATAAAAGCAGAGGACGCCGGGCTTTTATCACATCTTTTTGAGGTGGCGAATAAGCTTGCAAAAGAAAAGGGTCTTGAAGAGAACGGCTTCCGTCTGGTCATAAACACGGGTAAGGATGGCGGACAGTCGGTTCCGCATTTGCATATCCATCTTATGGGAGGCCGCGCGTTCGGATGGCCTGCGGGATGATATAAGGAGCCACCGGCATAGAGCACAGGCGATTTTGCGTATAGATTCTGACTTGACTTGTTCGAATTCTTAAAGTATAATACTGCTTGTGTCTGAACTTAGGCACTGTTGAAAGCTGAGCTGCAGCAAGAGGGGAGGGAAAAGAATGGAAATCCGCGTTGGTGAAAACGAGTCCCTGGAAAGTGCTCTCAAGCGTTTTAAGCGTAAGTGCGCGCGTTCCGGCGTCCTCGCTGAGGTGCGTAGGCGTGAGCATTACGAAAAGCCCAGCGTAAAGCGTAAGAAAAAAGCCGAAGCCGCTAGGAAACGTAAGTATTAATCAAACAACCCCGACATTGTCGGGGTTTTCTTTATCTCACGCGCATATTCATTATATGAGGTGAGAATAATGGCATTTATGAGCTTTTGCGATTTAAGAAGAAAAGAAGTCATCAACATGCGCGACGGGGCGCGTCTGGGCTGCATATGCGATCTGGAGGTAGAAGAAGAGTCGGGACTTATTCGCTCTATTGTGGTTCCGGGGCCGCCCAGATTTTTCGGTCTGCTCAGAAGCGATGAAGAGCTGGTGATACCCTATTGCCAAATATCGAAATTCGGCGGAGATGTCATTCTTGTGGATATTATCCTCTAGAAAAAAGCCGTAAACTGTGTTATGATGTCAAAAAGACTTATCTTGAGGGGAGAATTTAATCCTTATGAAATGCCGCTATTGCCTGAGCACGGAAAGCAAGGTCGTAGATTCAAGACCTACAGACGACGGTACTGCGATACGCAGACGGCGCGAATGCATTAATTGCGGCAGAAGATTCACCACCTATGAAAAGATCGAAGAGATACCCATAATGGTCGTTAAAAAGGACGGGCGCCGCCAGTCCTTTGACGGCGAAAAAATTCGCGCCGGCATAAGAAAAGCCTGTGAAAAGCGGCCGGTGTCCTCCTCTGATATGGATAAACTGGTGGATGATGTGGAACGCGAGGTATTCAACTCTCTCGAGCAGGAAATAAAAAGCGATTATATAGGCGAAATGGTAATGCAGCGCCTAAAGGATCTTGACGAGGTGGCTTATGTACGCTTTGCTTCGGTATATAGGCAGTTCAAGGATATAAATACATTTATGGCAGAGCTTAAGCTGCTGCTTAAAGAAAACACATGAGGTAAATATGGCACTGACGCTTGGACAAGCCGCGCTGATAAAGCACGGCTATATTTTCACATTGGCCGAAAACGGAACGGGCAGCCTTCACGCGCAAATGCTTGACGATGCGGGCGGTGTGCGCCATTCTTTTTCCGCACGCTGCGGCGGCGTGAGCAAGGCTCCTTATGAAAGCTTGAATCTTAGCTGGAGCCGTATGGAGTCATTTGAAACTGCCAAAGAAAACTTTCAGCGTTTTTGCGACGCTTTTGGATATGACTACGCCAAGCTTACGATAATCAATTATGAGCATGGCAACAAGATCTTGCCCGTTACGCATGAAAACTGCGGACAAGGCTTCGGACTGGAAGCGCTTCCGTTTTGCGACGGACTCATAAGCAACGATCCCGAAGTGACGCTTGTCACTTCACACGCGGATTGCGGAGTTATTTTCTTTTATGATCCCGTAAAAAGGGCGGTTGGTATAGTTCATGCCGGATGGAAGGGAACTTTGCTCAGAATAGGCGCAAAGGCCGTGGAGGCTATGGCGTATAATTACGGCAGCAAAGCGGAAAACATCATCGCGGCTGTCGGGCCGTGCATATGCCGGGCCTGCTTTGAGGTAGATATGTCTCTCGGCTTGGATTTTGCAAAAGAGTTTGACGATGAAGATATCTTCAGCCACGGAAAACCGGGCAAAGCTCAGCTCGACCTTGAAAGGGCGGCGGCGATACAGCTTATTGACGCGGGAGTTTTGCCGCAGAATATAACGTTGATGCACGCCTGCACTTATCACAATGAGGATATGTTTTTCTCTTACCGGCGCGATCACGGCGAGACCGGTTCTATGTCGGGTTTTATAAGCTTGACTTGATAATACCAATAATTCACGGGCGTAATAGCACTCCGGACGGACAAAATGATTATATCAATCCAGACCGGAGTTTTTTATATGTCGTTTTATATTTTGATAAGCGTTTGCATATTGATGCTTGCCTTATGCGGAGCGTTGGAAGAGGCCGGAAAGGCCACGGGAATATCGAAAAGCGAGTTTTGCTTTGGCGCTCTGCTCGTTTGCGCAGCCTCGCCATTTACCCTTCAAATAGCTATGC
>CAYPAH010000009.1:0-24927 GCA_964408655.1 uncultured Oscillospiraceae bacterium
TGTATAAGATAACGAATAACGCGCATATGTGCCGCAGCGAGGTAAAAGAGGGCAAGATAGAGCTGAGCGCCGAATGCGACGGATATTTCAGCGTAGATGTAGAAAAGCTGAACGAGATAAACTGTCTTGACGAAATAATGATAGCCACAAGGCACGGCGGAACGGCTGTGCATAAGGGCGATAAGCTGGCCGGGATGCGCGTGATCCCATTGATAATAGATGAAAAAAAGCTCGAGGCCGCGGAAAAGATAGCAAACGGCAAGGCGATACTGAGCTTATATCCTTATAAGCTCAAACGCGCGGGTATAATCACGACAGGCAGCGAGGTATTCAACGGAATAATAAAAGATACCTTTACGCCGGTAATAATAGAAAAGCTGAAAGCATACGGCATAGAGGCTGCAAAGCATATCACTGTGGGCGATGATAAAAACGATATTGCCGCGGCGGTGGAAAAAATGAAGAGCGAGGATGTGGATATGATCCTCTGCACAGGCGGCATGAGCGTAGATCCCGACGATAATACGCCGGGAGCGATAAAGCAAAGCGGCGCGAAAATAGTAAGCTACGGCGCGCCCGTTCTGCCGGGAGCGATGTTTTTGCTCGGCTATTATGAAAGCGGGATGCCGGTCATGGGTCTGCCGGGCTGTGTGATGTATGCGGCCGCCACAGTGTTCGATCTGCTGCTGCCTAAAATAGCGGCGGGTATCCCCATTGAAAAGAAGGATATAGCCGGAATGGGAAACGGCGGGCTGTGCCTTGGCTGCAAGCCCTGTCATTATCCCGAATGTCCCTTTGGCAAAGGAGTTATATAGATAAAGACGAACTGACGTTTTTATAAGATCAAACAGACTGGAGAGAAAAAAATGAAGAAAAAAACCGCTCTTATCCTTTGCATCCTTATGCTTAGCGTCCTGTTTATGGGCTGCGCACAGCAGATCGCGCCCGCCGCCGAGCCTGACACGGCGCCCGCCGCCGAACTCGTTGCGGAGCCTGCTCCCGAGCCTGTTGCCGCAGAAGCGGAAGAGGAAGCTGTGGAGCTCGTGGTTTTCGCGGCGGCTTCAATGACCGAGACGCTTAACCGGATCGTAGAGCTTTATAAGGCGAAGGCGCCCAATGTGACCATACTGCTCAACCTTGAATCCTCAGGGACCTTGAAGACCCAGATAGAAGAGGGCGCTGTGTGCGACCTGTTCATTTCCGCTGCGCAAAAGCAGATGAACGCACTGGATATCAGCAAGGACGAGGAGGCGAATCCAGACCGTCTTGACTTTGTTCTGGAGGGCTCACGCATCAACCTGCTTGAAAACAAGGTCGTGCTGGCTGTTCCCGAGGGTAACCCCGCCAAGATCAACAGCTTTCTTGACATCGCCAACTGCAAAATGATAGCTCTTGGCAACGACGACGTTCCAGTAGGTCAGTATTCTACAGAGATACTGACCAATCTTGATCTGCTTAAGGGTCTTGAGGATGGCAAAAAGATCACTTATGGCTCAAACGTTAAGGAAGTGACGACTCAGGTTTCCGAGGGCGTTGTTGATTGCGGCATAGTCTATGCTACAGATGCTTTCTCCGCCGGACTTAGCGTTACAGATCAGGCTACCAAGGATATGTGCAAGCAGGTCGTCTATCCTGCCGCCGTTATGAAAAACAGTGAAAACCCCGAGGCGGCGCAGGCCTTCCTCGATTATTTGCAGAGCCCGGAGGCCGTCGCGGTCTTTGAAAGCGTAGGCTTCGCTATGGCGTCCTGAACGCATTGGCATAGCCTGCGAACCGCGATTCGGATCCGCAGGCTATGATTAGATCATAGATATACGGGAGGAATAATTTGGACTGGTATCCTCTGCTGAATTCGTTGCGCATTTCGGCGATATCCACCGCGATAAGCTTTTTCGCTGGGATATTCGCCGCTTATTATATCGCGAAAACGCCGAGGCTCGTCAAAGGAGTGCTCGACGTTATCCTTACGCTCCCGATGGTGCTTCCGCCTACTGTGGTGGGCTATTTGCTTTTGCGCCTCTTAGGGCCGAAAAGGCTGCTTGGCGCATGGCTCTTTGAAAGCTTTGGCATAAAGCTGGTGATGACATGGTGGAGCGCGATATTCGCGACCACCGTAGTCGTATTTCCGCTTATGTATCGCACCGCACGGGGAGCCTTCGAGGGCTTTGACCAAAGCCTTGCCTATTCCGCGCAGACGCTTGGCTGGACGAATACGCGCATTTTCTGGCGCATACGTATTCCATATTGCAAGCAGGGCATCATGGCGGGAACAGTGCTCTCTTTTGCAAGGGCGCTTGGCGAATATGGCGCTACAAGCATGATAGCCGGATATACTCCGGGCAGAACGGCGACGATATCCACCACTGTCTATCAGCTTTGGCGCACGGATAACGATGAGATGGCCTTTAAATGGGTGCTGATAAATATTGCGATATCATTTATAGTGCTAACGGCGGTCAACCTTCTGGAAAAAAACGAATATGGCGCGTCGCCCTCCGCGAAAGCGCATAAGGAGGCGGCATAACGATGGCGCTTTCCGTAAAGATAAAAAAAAGACTTGGCAATTTTCAGCTTGACCTCTGCTTTGACGCAGGGAACGAGCTTTTCGGGCTTTTGGGCGCTTCGGGCTGCGGAAAAAGCCTTAGCTTAAAATGCATCGCCGGCATTGAAAAGCCCGACTCGGGAAGGATAGAGCTTGACGGACGGGTTCTTTTCGACAGCGACGCGGGTATAGACCTTAGCCCGCAGCAGCGGCGGACAGGCTATCTTTTTCAGCAGTATGCACTTTTTCCGAATATGACGGTGGCGCAGAATATTGCCGCCGGAATAAGAAGCGGCGGAAAAGAAGATAAGGCGCGGCTCGTAAAAGAAAAAATAGAAGCCTTTCAGCTTGGCGGTGCGGAAAACAAGCGTCCGCATCAGCTTTCGGGCGGCGAGCAGCAGCGAGTGGCCCTGGCCAGAATATTGCTCGATGAGCCGCAGCTTATTATGCTGGACGAGCCCTTTTCGGCCTTGGACAGCTATCTAAAATGGCAGCTTGAGCTTGAGCTTACAGATACTCTCAGCGCTTTTCCGGGCACGGTCATACTGGTCTCGCATGATCGCGACGAGATATATCGCAACTGCGAACATGTGTGTTTGCTTAACGGCGGCTCGTCAGAGCGCGCGCGGGAAACCAAGGCGCTCTTTGCAGACCCGCGCAGCATGAGCGCGGCGCGCTTGTCGGGATGCAAAAATTATGCGGATATAAGCTTTGTTTGCGGTGAAAGTATATTCGAAGTTCCCGCATGGGGAGTACGGCTTAAAGCCGGAAGAGCGCTCGGAGGGGAAAAGCATATCGGCATACGCGCCCATCACATTCATATTGCCGGAGGGGATGAGGAAAACAGGCTGCGCTGCCGGGTCGTTCGTGTTATTGAGGATATGTTTTCGATGATATTGATGCTCATTCCGGAAAATGCCCGGGCAAATGCGCCGCTTTTGCGCATGGAGCTGAGCGGGGAGGAATACAAAACAGTCGCGGGAGCGGAAAATATAGAGATCTGCGTATCGCCGGACGACATTTTATTGTTGGAATAGACGGCTATTTTAAACCGAGACGGCGCGAGATCATTCCGGCGGCCTCTACGACCATGCCGCGGGCTTTTTCAAACTCATCGGAGGAAATGCTGCGAAACATGCCAAGCACCATAAGCGCATATTGTACCTCGCCGCTTACGTCCTTCACGGGCGCTGCGACGGAACGAAGTCCTATCCGGTATTCGCCGTTTTCAATGGCATAGCCTGCCTCGCGTATGCGCGCGCATTCCTGCTCCATCTCATCTAATGTGCCTATGGTGTGCGGCGTGAAAGCCTGCATACCGCGTTTTGCGAGAATGCGCTTGCGTTCGCTTGGCGAAAGATAGCTTAAAAGCAGCTTCCCCTGCGAGGTGCAGTGGACGGGAACGCGGGTACCCGGCTCTGAAACGACGCGATAGGCGCTCACGGGCTCTACCTGATCGAGTATCACGGCCTCGCCGCGGGAAAGCGCCGAAATGGAAACGGACTGGTTCGTTTTATAGGCCAGATCGAGCAAAAACTCGTGAGCCACTTTTACCGCGTCCCAACCGTCGCTGACCACGTTGCCAAGCTCAAAAAGGCGTATTCCAAGGCAGTATTTGCCATCCTGAGAGGATTGCTCTATGACTGAATATTCTCTCATCGTTGATAGAAGCCCGTGAACCGTGCTCTTTGCCCAGCCTGTGCGCTGAGAAAGCTCATGCAATGAAAGCGGGCGTCCGGCCTCGGCGAAGCAATCTAAAAGCTGCATGGCCTTTGCGACGGATTGAACATGTGACGATGATGACATAAACTTGCCCCCGATAATACTTTACGGCTATTATAACATGTATGGGGTAGGAAAAAAAAGAATATTATTCCCAAATACGGAACGGAGGTTTGGCCACGGGGAAAGCGGCTGAAGAAAAGCTGAGCATGAAGGATTCATTCAAACGCGAAATAAACTATCTGCGCGTATCTGTAACGGAGCTTTGCAACCTTCGCTGCGGCTATTGTATGCCCGAGGGCGGCGTTTTTAAAAAACGCCATGACGAAATGCTGAGTGAGGAGGAGCTTATTTGCGCCGTGCGCGCCGCCGCTTCTCTTGGAATAAATAAGGTGAGGATAACGGGCGGAGAGCCTTTGCTCAAAAAGAATATCCTTTCGATATGCGAGCGCATTGCGGGGATAAGCGGGATAAAAGAGCTTTGTCTTACAAGCAACGCCGTTCTTTTGCCTAAGCTTGCGAAACCGCTTTTAAGCGCGGGAGTCTCCCGCGTGAATATAAGCCTCGATACGCTCATGCCGGAAAAATATGAAAGAATAACGAGGATAGGATGTTTGGAGGATGCGCTTGCGGGCTTATACGCCGCGCTTGGGACGGGCTTTGAGCGGGTAAAGATAAACACGGTGCTTCTGGGCGGAATAAACGATGATGAAATACCTTCCCTTGCGGATCTTACCATGCAAAACGATATAGACCTGCGTTTTATTGAGCTGATGCCGATAGGCGAGGCCGCTCTTTTTCCTCCCTCGGCATTTATTAGCTGCGACAGCGCTGCCGCCCTTATTCCCGCGCTTGAGCCGCTGCCTGATAAAGAAGGCGTGGCAAAGCTTTACCGATTGCCGGACGCAAAGGGGAGAGTTGGCTTTATCAGCCCCGTCAGCGCGCATTTCTGCGGGGATTGTAACCGCCTTCGCCTTACGGCCGACGGCAGGCTAAAGCCCTGCCTGCACAGCGCCGAGGAAATATCGTTAAAGGGGATGGATTATAACGGGATGAGAGGGGCAATAGAAGCTGCGATCATGGATAAACCGCTGCGGCACGGCGCTCTTTCGCCGTTTTCGCGCAGCGAAACAAATAGAAGCATGAATCAGATCGGAGGATAACACAGTGGAGGATTTTACGCATTTTAATACGGATGGCCGCGCAAAGATGGTTGATGTAAGCGAAAAGGCCGCCACATGCAGGGAAGCGGAGGCGGCGGGAAGCGTGCGCATAAACGAGCGGACGATGGCGCTGATAAAAAGCGGTGGCGTAAAAAAAGGCGACGTTCTCTGCGTGGCGCAGATAGCGGGCATTATGGGCGCTAAACGAACGCCCGATATCATTCCCATGTGCCATTGCCTGAATCTGAGTGGCGTTGATATGCAGCTTCGCTTAAATGAGAAGGAATTGAAGGTGGAGATACACGCAAGAGTAAAATGCGAGGGGCAAACGGGAGTCGAGATGGAAGCGCTTACGGCTGTCTCAGTGGCGGCGCTGACGGTATATGACATGTGCAAGGCCGTTCAGCGGGATATGGTGATAGAAAACATCCGCCTGATCTCTAAAACCGGAGGCAAAAGCGGAGATTATCATAACGAATAAGCGAGGATGAATATATGCATTATACTGCGGCGGTAATAACCATAAGCGATAAGGGCTCGCGCGGAGAGAGAACGGACACGAGCGGGCCTGCCCTTCAGGAAATATTGAGTTCAAAGGGATGGACTGTTGCCCACACGGCTATGCTTCCCGATGATTACGAGGCGATAAAAGCCGAGCTTATAAAATGCGCGGATGAACTGGCGATACAGCTTGTGCTGACGACCGGAGGCACGGGTTTTTCCCCGCGAGACATTACTCCCGAGGCAACGCTTGCGGTTATCGAGCGTGAAACGCGGGGAATACCCGAGGCGATGCGGGCGGAGAGCATGAAAATCACCCCGCGGGGAATGCTCTCGCGAGCCGTTGCGGGCATACGCGGAAGGACGCTGATAGTCAATCTGCCGGGCAGCGAAAAAGCGGTGCGGGAATGCCTTAACGCAGTTATCGGCGCGCTCATGCACGGTATAGACACCCTTTGCGGAAATTCCGGCGACTGCGCTCCCTCAGCGCAGCTCTGCGGAAAGAGCGCGAAGATACTGGCGGTTTGCATCAGCGAAAAAAAAGGCGAGCAAAAGCACCCCGTTCCAAAGGTAAAGCTTAAAATGGAGCATGGCATAATGGGCGATGCGCACGCGGGTAACTGGCACAGGCAGATCAGCCTTCTTGGGATAGAAAGCGTTGATAAGCTGCGCGCCAAGCTCGATATAGAGCTTTCCGCAGGCGCCTTTGCCGAAAATATTCTTACAGAAGGCATAGAGCTTTATAGGCTTCCCGTAGGGACAAAGCTTCGCATAGGCGAAGCGCTTTGCGAGGTAACGCAGATAGGCAAGGAATGCCATAACGATTGCGCCATACGCAAGACCTGTGGAGATTGCGTAATGCCGCGCGAGGGCATTTTCGTCAAGGTGCTTGGCGAAGGAGAAGTTAAGGCGGGGGATATCATCACCGTGCTTTGAGCAGTGGCTACGCCTTTTTCTGCACTCCGTTTACATCTATTATCGTTTCGCCCTCCAGAAGCAGTTTATCAACGGTGACGAAGCTGTAACCCTCCGCGTGCGCGGTCTCAATAAGCGGCGAAAGGTATTCCTCGATTTTGTATCCGTTGTTGTGGCATAGAATTATACAGCCGGGCGAAAGGGCGGGCAGCACATCGTCAAGAATGGTCTGCGCGCTGCGCTCCTCGCGCCAGTCTACGGTGTCAACATCCCACTGTACCACCTCATAACCGGCGGCTCTTGAGGTTAGTATCACGTTGTCGTCGTATTCCCCGTAGGGGGCGCGAAAAAGGGTGCTGCGCGTTCCGGTTATAGAGCTTAGAAGGGCGTCAAAATCTTCAAGCTCTTTTTTTATTGCCGCAGCGTTCATGCCCGCCATATGGGGATGCGTGGCTGAGTGGTTGCCTATCACATGGCCGTCCGCCACTATTGCGCGCACCTTGTCGGGATATTTCTCGGCCCAAAAGCCGCAGAGAAAAAAAGTCGCCTTTACATCGTGTTCTCTTAAAGTCTTCAGAATAAAATCTGTCTTGTCGTCCTCCCATGCGGCGTCAATGGTGAGGGCGATGCTTTTGTCGCTGCGTTCAACGCTGTAAACGGGAAGCTCTTTTTTGCGCCCGGCGAGCACGGTGCGCTCATATTCGCCCGAAAGCGTTGAGCTTACCGCCGTGGCGCTGCCGTCTAAAAAGCAGAGCCAGATCAAAAGAGCGAGAATGATAAGAAAAAGCACACAGGCAGCTATGATAAGAGTCTTTTTGGTAATAACGAATATACGCACATTTTTTCCTCCCCTAGCATGAGTGTTAGAAATATATGCGGGAGGAAGGCGCGTTTTGCAGTATTATTTGAGAAAAAAGGGAGAAGCGCAAAGAAAAACATGACAACGGAGGCTTAAAACGCCTTATGTCTGCGCTTGAATTCATACATTCTTGCGTCGGCCGCATTCAAAAGCTCTGTGAAATCATTGCCGTCAAGGCCGAAGTATGCGCAGCCGTAGCTGAAGGAAAGAGGGCTGGAAAACTGGCCGACGCAAACAGGATGCGCGGAAAGCTCCTGCAAAACGGCGCGGAAACGCTCATGCAGTTCGTTAACGTCGCTTGCCCTGAAAAGCCCTACCAGCTCGTCCCCGCCAATGCGGGAAAGCAGCTCTGAGTGGCGAAGGGCTTTTTCAACATGCTTTGCGAAGCATATTATCGATTGATCTCCGAAAATGTGTCCATAGCTGTCGTTTAGCGTTTTCAGATTGTTCAAATCAAAGATGACTATCCATGAAGAAGCTTTGTATTCCTGCGAAAGCTTGCTGAAATAATCCTCAAAATAAGCGCGGTTATAAAGGCCGGTGAGTGGGTCGTGATGCGAAAAATAGACCCTTTCTTCATAAAGGAGACGGTTGGTGAGCGTGGTCTCCACGCAGCCTCGAATAAAATCCATCAGCTTAACATCGTCATCGTCAAAAGCGTCGTTTTCGATGCTGTCAATATTTATCATGCCGTAGATCTCACCATTGATGTAGATGGGAGTGGAAAGCGTAGAGCGAAGCATCACCTCTACGCCGCCGCTGATGGCGCTGGGATAATATTTGGAATAGTATTTTGAAAGATCGCCTATATTGGCGGTGCGATCCATCTTGCCGTCGGTAGCCATATATAAAAAGGTGTTTTCCGGAACGAAGCATATGTTATAAAGATTTTGGTCGAAGCCGGCGGCGGCGACTGTGCGGAACACGCCGTCCTTCATGGCAAAGATGGAGGACAATCTGGACTTTTTTATCGCCTTCATGGCGTTTTCCATTATGTATTCGTAAATGTGCTCGATAGTGTCGATACGGGTAAGGTTCTGGCTTATGTCGAGCATAAGCTCTCGCGCCGTGCTTATGCGCCGCATGTTTTCCAAAGTGCGGCTCTGTTCGGAAATGTCGCTTATCTCGGCAAGAAAATACATATCCTCATCAAACTCGACAAGGCGCGCGTTTATGCGAAGGACTCGAGCCGCGCCGCTGCAACGGGCAAGGCCGCATTCCGATTGAAAAAGATCGTCTTTGCGGTGTTCGTCAAAAAGCGGGCAGAGAGCGCGCGGGGATAAGGCCAAAGCTGCGGCCGCGTCATTAAGACAAAGCTGCTTTTCGCCATTGAAAAGTAACACTGGCGTTTGAATAAACCTGCTGATTGTTTCAAGCTCGTGCGGGCTCAAGATCGGCTTCATTCTTTAATGTTGCATACTTTCAGAGAAATAATAAAGTGCTGATTGGAATTTTACACCAATGAGGAAAAACTGTCAAATATAGACTGCGTTCTATATGCGCATAAACAAATGGCGCTGTGGCAGGCGCTATGGTAAAATAATATTATGGATGAAATCAAAGGCGAGATCAAAACGATCATTTATCGCAACGAGGGGAACGGCTTCACGGTCCTTGAGCTTGTTGACGCCGAGGGCGACGAGATAACGGCCGTGGGGCCGCTGCCGCTTTGCAGTGTGGGCGAGAGGGTAGAGCTTAGCGGGTCGTGGACGAGCCACAAAACATATGGAAGGCAGTTCAAGGCTGAAAGCAGCAGGACTCTCGCTCCCGCGACGCTTCACGCGCTGGTGAATTATCTGGGCGGAGGGCTTATCAAAGGCGTAGGCGAAAGCACGGCGCGCGCGATAGTTGGCACCTTTGGCGCAGATACTCTTTCAATTATCGAGCAGGAGCCCGAAAGGCTTACCGAGGTTCCCGGAATAGGCAGCTCGCGCGCGCATATGATCGCGGCGTCAATGGCTGCGCAAAGGGATATGCGGGACGTGATGATGGCCTTGCAGGAATATGGAGTGACGGTATCACAGGCCGTCAAGCTTTATAAGATATACGGACCGCTCTGTCTTGGCAAGATCAGAGAGAACCCGTATTGCCTGATCGAAGATGTGGAAAGCATCGGTTTTAAAACGGCGGACAAGATAGCCTTCGCCGCCGGAATAGATAAGGACTCTCCGTTTAGAATGAGGGCGGGGCTGATCTATATGCTGCAATGGGCTTCAAGAGAGGGGCATACCTGCCTGCCGAGGGAAAGGCTGCTTACGGCTGCACAGGGGCTGCTTGAGGCGGAAGTCCTGCCGCTTGAGATGACGCTTAACGAAATGGTCATCTCGCAGCAACTAACAGAAAAGATCATTGACGGCGAGGCGAGCGTTTTTTTGCCCGTCTTCGCGCATTTAGAGCAGATATGCGCACAGCGCCTGCTCGCCTGCGCAAGAAAGCCGGAAGCCTATACGCTTGGGCTAAGATCACAGATCGAATTGCTGGAAAGAGAACTTAACATAAGCCTTGCGCCGCAGCAGAAAAAGGCGGTAGAGCTTGCGCTTGGCAGCGGCGTCCTTGTGATAACGGGAGGCCCCGGCACGGGCAAGACCACAATATTGAAATTCGTCATACAGCTTGCCGACCGTCTGGGACTATCCTATGAGCTTTGCGCGCCTACCGGACGCGCCGCAAAGCGCATGAGCGAAGCTACGGAGCGCGAAGCCCGCACGATACACAGAATGCTTTCATACAGCCCCAACGGAGAGGGATTTCAAAAAAATCAGGACGATCCCATTTTGACAGATATCATCATTGCGGACGAGATGAGCATGGTTGACGTTCCTCTTATGCACGCGCTGCTAAGCTCTCTGGTGCAGGATACGAGATTGATAATGGTCGGCGACGCGGATCAGCTGCCATCGGTAGGGCCGGGCAACGTGCTAAGAGACGTAATAAACAGCGGGCGCATACCTGTTGTGCGTCTTACGGAAATATACAGGCAGAGCGAACGAAGCACGATAGTGCTCAACGCACATGCCGTAAATTCCGGCAAGGAAATGGATCTTTCAGGAAAAGAAGACTTTTTGTTTGAGCAGATCGACGATGTGAACGACGTGGTCACAAGGCTTATCGGACTTTATTCGGGCAAAACGAACAAGCTGAGCACAAGAGATCCCATGAAGGATGTTCAGGTGCTCGCGCCTATGAAAAAGGGTCCGCTTGGCGTGCTTCAGCTCAACAACAGGCTTCAAGCGGCTCTCAATCCCCCCGAAAGGCATAAAAGAGAGAGGCAATACGGCGATATCTGCTTTCGCGAGGGCGATAAGGTGATGCAGGTCAAAAACGATTATAAGCTTGAGTGGCTGCGCGGGCGCGGCGCCTCCACAGAAAAGGGCGACGGAGTTTTCAATGGCGACATGGGTACGATAATGAATATAGACACCGTTGAGCAAAACATTTGCGTGCTTTTTGACGATGGACGCGAGGCGATATACGATTACAGTATGCTTGAAGAGCTGGATCTTGCCTACTGCATCTCCATACATAAAAGTCAGGGCAGCGAATTTCCCGTTGTGCTGCTCCCGCTTGCCGGAGGGCCGCCTATGCTTATGACGCGCAACCTCCTTTATACGGCTATCTCCCGGGCAAGAAATCAGGTGGTGATATTGGGCAGAAAAAACAGCGTGCTGCAAATGGCGGCAAATACCGAGGTGCGCCGCCGCTACAGCGCGCTGAAAGCTTTCATGGAGGCGGGAATGTGAGTTTGAAGAGCGCGATACTCGATATCTTATTTCCGCAGGAGGTCTATTGTGCCTTATGCGGGCAGGAAGCGCTTACTGAGCGCGGGAGCTGCGAAGCCTGCCGCGCCAAGCTTTGTGAATGCCCCGCGAGGCCTGTTCCAGCCGGACTTGACGGATTTTCTGCGGCGTGGATATACCGCGAGCCGCTAAGGGGCGCGATACACCGCTTTAAATATGAGAACGCGCCTTATCTTGCGGATTTTCTGGCGGGAAATATGCTCATACCCGAAACATGGACGGCTATGGAACTTGTTCCCGTGCCGCTTTTTGCTAAAAGGGAAAAAGAACGAGGATATAATCAGAGTATGCTTCTTTCAAAAGCGATCGGCGAAAACTACGGCTTGCCCGTGCGGGACGATCTTCTTTTTCGCGTGCGCGATACTAAAACGCAGACGGATCTGAGCGAGCGTGAGAGAAAATCGAATTTGAAGGACGCTTTTTCCGCGTCAAGCGGATGCAAGGGCAAAAGAATACTGCTTATAGACGATGTCTGCACTACGGGCAGCACGCTCAGCGCCTGCGCCAAAGCCCTGCGGCTTTCCGGCGCAAGCGGGATATACGCCTTGTGCGCTGCCGCCGCTGTGTTGGAAGGCGGAAAATAACAAAAAAGCGGCACATGAATCCAATCCTACGGACATACATTGATACAAACGGTGTTCGGAGGTTGGGGATATGTATTTATACATAGAGGAACGTGTAGCTGCCGTTGCGTCATATATCATTGAAAACGGGGCGACTGTGCGCGCTGCTGCAAGCGCCTTTGATATAAGCAAATCCACGGTACATAAGGATATGACGCAAAGGCTTCCCGCCATAGATATGACGATGGCTCGCGAGGTGCAGAAGATATTGCGGCTTAACAAGGCGGAAAGACATATACGCGGCGGCTTGGCTACACGAAGAAAATATAAGGGCGGTGAAGAAGGCTGAGCTTGCGCTTGGAAGAGCGCGAAGGTATACTGCTTTTATGGATATTTACGCGGAACAATTTCAAAGAACGCGGCGCCTTATTGGCGAGAACGCTGTAGACAGGCTGCAAAAAAGCTGCGTGGCTGTTTTTGGTCTGGGCGGCGTAGGCAGCTTTACGGCAGAGGCGCTTGCAAGGGCGGGCATAGGCAGGCTTATACTTGTGGATTGCGACATTGTGAGCGAGAGCAATATCAACAGGCAGCTTATCGCGCTTCATTCGACTATTGGACAAGCCAAGGCGGAGCTCATGGCAAAACGCATCGGGGATATAAACCCCGAAGCGCAGATTCTTCCGCTTGTGCTGAGATATGATGAAGCTACGGTGGAAAGCGTAGCGCTTGAAGAATGTGATTATATCGTGGACGCCGTAGACTCTGTAAGCGCGAAGCTTTTGCTTGCGCAGCAGGCGAAGCGCCTTGGCAAGCCGATAATAAGCTGCATGGGCACGGGAAACAAGCTTGATCCTTCCGCGTTTCGCATAGCCGATATCAATGAAAGCTCGGTCTGTCCGCTTGCCAGAGTTATGCGACGCGAGCTGAAAAAACGCGGCATTTCAAGCCTGAAGGTGCTTTATTCCACCGAAGCGCCCCGAAAGCCCCTTGAAGGCGACGAGCGCGTTCCGGCGAGCATTTCATATCTGCCCTCTGTCGCCGGACTTTTGCTTGCCGGCGAGGTCATACGAGATATAGGCGGAATATAGAAGACAACATGATGACGCGACATAAAGTAATATATAACAACTTAAAAGTAAAATATTATTGACAAAATGTAATCCTGGTGCTATCCTGCCAATATAGTTTTTAATCTTATGGAGGATAGAAAAAAATGACCCACAGCGTTTCTTATGTATTAGGCTTTTTACTTGGCGTATTTGTCGCCGTCGCGGCAGCCTTGCTTATCTACTGGCTGATAAAGCGTAAAACCGGAAAAGACGTATGGAAATATGACGAACGGCAGGAGCTTGCGCGCGGCAAGGCATTTAAGGCGGCGTATTTTGTGTTGCTTGGCTATTTGCTGGTCTACGGTCTTTTTTCATTGGCAACGGGGATCGAGTGGTGCGACACTTTTACCGGCGTGATAATAGGCGCCTGCATTTCGGCGGCCGTGTTCGCCATAGTCTGCATTTTTAACGACGCATATATTTCCTTCAGGCAAAATCCCAAGTTTATAACTCTTTTATTCGGTCTTTTAGGACTTTTTAATCTGCTTATCGGCATTTTCAGGGGGATAAACGAGGGCTTTGTGAAGGATGGGATGCTGAATAATCAGATCACAAATATAGTGGTCGGCTCAATGCTGCTTATTCTGCTTGTGATATATCTTATAAAGCTCGCTCTGGACAAGAGAAAAGCGGGTGAACAAAATGAAGAATCTTAGGCTTAAAGCGGCGCGCGCCGCAATGGACATGTCTCAGCAGGAGCTTGCCGAGGCCGCGGGAGTATCAAGGCAGACCATCAACGCCATAGAGAAAGGCGATTATAACCCGACGATAAACCTTTGCATCGCCATATGCAGAATATTGGGGAAAACACTGGACGAGCTTTTTTGGGAAGCCTTCTAGATCGAGCGCATAAAGGGGGCGGAAACGCCCTCTTGCCATTTTGCATCCGGCGCGCCTATAATTGAGAAATACCGAAGAAAGGAAATATTTTATGAAAAAGCTTTCGGGACGTATTTGGTTCTCCTTATTGCTGATCGGCCTTGTCGGGCAGTTTGCGTGGACGATAGAAAACATGTATTTTAACGTTTTCTTATATAATACCATCTCGCAAGATCCGGATTATATCGCCGCTATGGTCGCGGGCAGCGCGATAGTCGCCACGCTCACTACGCTTTTGATCGGCGCGCTTTCAGACCGCGCGGGCAGGCGTAAGCCTTTTATATGCGGAGGCTATATTCTCTGGGGCTTTTCCACCATGGCCTTCGGGTTTATAAATATTGAAAGCAGCGCGGCGCTCTTTGGTGCGGCTAACGCGGCTACCGCCGCCGCTGTAGCGGTGATCCTGATGGATTGCATAATGACATTTTTCGGGTCAAGCGCAAACGACGCCGCATTTAACGCCTATATTACCGATGTGACTGAAAGCGAAAACCGTGGACGGGTGGAAAGCGTGCTGGCCACGCTGCCCCTGCTCTCGATGCTTATTATTTTCGGCCTTTTTGACGGAATGACTCAGCGCGGAGAATGGAGCCGCTTCTTTTTGAGCTTTGGCATAGCTGTTACATTAACGGGGATACTTTCGATATTTCTCCTTAAAGAGAGCGATATAAAAAAGACCTCCGTGCCTTTTATCAAAAGTCTCAGCTACGGCTTTCGCCCTTCAGTGATAAAAAACAACAAAAAGCTCTATCTCGCCTTGCTTTCTTTTGCCGTTTTCAATATTGCGGTGCAGGTCTTTTTTCCGTATTTAATAATCTATATGCAGCATTATCTTGAGTTTGAGGCATATGCGCTGGTGCTTGGCGTTGTGCTGCTGCTTTCTGGAATGGTAAGCGTTCTGTGCGGAAAATGGATAGACAAAGCGGGCAAGCTCAAATTTGCGCTTCCGGCGGGCGCGGCCATGCTCATAGGGCTTGCGGGCATGTATTTCGTGCGCTCTATGGAGGGCGTTATGATAGCGGGTACGATAATGATGAGCGGGTATATGCTGCTCACAGCGGTTTTTTCGGGAACCGTTCGCGACTATACTCCTTCGGATAAGGTCGGAATGTTTCAGGGAATACGCATGATATTCGCGGTGATGCTGCCAATGGTGACAGGACCCGCGATAGGCGCCGCCGTAATAAAAAACAGCGGAATGAGCTATGAAGCGATGGGAGAGATGCGCTCTGTGCCGACCCCGGGCATCTTCCTTGCCGCCGCGATAGTTTTGCTTATCGTTATACTCCCGATAAAATTGCTAAAAAAGGAAAAGTGATATCATCTTTTTGAAAATACGCAGCCGCAATAGCTTTGGCGATATAAGCCATATTGCGCGGAGAGCTCGATGCTGCGCTTAAAGCCGTTCTTCTTTTTGAAATCGCCGGGCAGCCAGTCCACCCCGTATTCATTGGACAAGTCCAGACCGATCTCATTGATAAGCGCGGCATTTTTTAAGGGACTGATGGTAAGCGTCGTTCCAAAGTAATCAAAACCGCCCTTCTTCGCCTCAAGCGCCGCGCGGGCAAGGCGCAAACGGAAGCATATGCGGCATCTCTCGCCGCCTTCGGGAGCGTCTTCAAAGCCGCGAACCGCTTGATAAAAGCTTTCGGGCTCATACTCCCCTTCTATAAAGCTGACGGGATGCCTGGTAGGCATTTCGAGCAGCAGCCGCTTTTGTTCTGCGGCGCGGTGACGGTATTCTTCTATTTCGCCTATGTTCGGATTATAATAAAACAGGCTGATCGGAAGATAGTCTGAAAGATATTCGATAACGTAGGATGAGCATGGCGCGCAGCAACTGTGCAAAAGCAGGCTTTTGCCGCTTATGCCCGACGAAAGGATATCTTCAAGCTGCTTTTGAAAATTCATATGCGCCTCATAATTCCAAAACTTTTTCTTGAATTATAGCACAGATCTGTGCAATGGGGCATATCTGAACATATAAAACAAAAGTTTCTTGCTTTCAGGGCAGCGCTGCGTTAATATAAATATATTAACTGAAAGAACATCACCCTTATGTTTAAAAAGTCAAAAAGGAGGCTTGCACCATGAAAAGACGTTCAACCTGCCGCAGAATATGCCTGTTGGCCTGCGCAGTAATGCTTCTGGCCTTTGCCGGCACCGCCCTTGCGGACGTATACACCGTGCCGACCTATTCCAACTATTATTCTACCACTGCGGCGCTCAACATCCGCAGCGGCCCGGGAATGCAGCATCCCATAATCGGAACGCTTAGCGCGGGTCAGGTCGTAATGGGTCTTGGCACCTCTGATAACTGGATGCAGATAGTAGTGAACAGCACGAATATCACAGCCTATGTGTCAGCGTCATATCTGAGCGCATATCCTTATATCGACGCTACTACCAGAGTGGTATATCCCGTCTGCTCCAGACCTGTTTATTATTATGGCTATCATAACGCGCCGTATGTGCAGGGTGAATTGTTCTATTATCAGCCGAACTATTGGAATTACTATAACAACTGTTACAACTATAACAACTATAACAACTGCTACTATACGACCTGCCGTTAAGGCAGCTCAAAAACCGGTCAAAACAGCATCGCCCCGCGGAAGCTTCCGCAGGGCGATGTTTTTGTTATTCCTCATCACATCCGGCGCTGCGCCTTCTCAAAATGCCGTTGAGCTCCGCACCCATAACGATTATCAATGAAGAAAGGTACAGCCACAGCAAAAGCACTATTACCGCGCCAAGCGAGCCGTATAATATCGAATATCTGCCCATATGGCTAACATAATAAGAAAAGCACATGGAAATGACGAGCCAGCCAAGCGCGGCGGCAAGAGCGCCGGGCAAAAGCTGTCGCCGCGTCATATCCTGCCCTACGGCGGCAGTGCCGTAGAGAATGAGCAATATGCCGAAGATTATCAAAGCTAAAAGTATGAAACGCCCATAATGCCATATGCAAAGCGCGCTTTCGGACATTGGCAGAATAGAGGAAAATATTCCGAGCACATTTTTGCCGAGAACTATCAAGGCAACAAGCATAAAGAGCAAAAACATATTGCCGAGCGAGAGCAAAAACGAAAGAAAGAAGCGGCGCACCGTGTGCTTTTCACCGCCAAGGCTGTATGCGCGCTCTATGGCGAAAAGAAATACGTTTATGCTGCGCACAAAAAAGTATATCGCTATAAGTATCCATGCGATTATTGCCACTGTGTTGCTGAATACGGGAGCCTGCATATGATGCTGAGCTATCATCAAAACCTCGGAGGGGACGATGGAACTGAGGTTTTCAAATATAAACGAGCCGGAAACTCCCAGAAAATCAAGTGCCGGAGAAGAGACTGGCAGGAAAAACAGAAGAAAAGGGAAAAAAGCGAAAAGTGTATAATAGGCCAGCGTTGCGCTGGTCTGCGCCACCTTATCCTGAATATATCGTTTTATCAATGCGTTTATCGTGTTTTTCATGGCCGCCCCTTTTCGCATGAACAGCTTGCGCACAGTCAGGTAAAAATATACTAACAGAAAGCAGGAAAAAGCGCAAATCATACTCCGCCGATCGCCCGAATCGCCATCACAAAAATATCACAAGCACTCTATATATTGGGTAAGGAAAAGTAATTGTGGGAGGATATGGCTTTGGAACACGGGCGCGAGAAAAAAGCAGGCGGCGTTCAGGATGAGACGGAGGCTCTGCTATCAGAGCTTGGCATAGGCAAAAGAAGAAAAAGCCTCAACAAGAAAAAGCTTTTTATTATTCTTGGCGCCGTTGCCGCGGCTGCTGCTATTGCGGTTCTGCTTATCATTTTTCTTACGGGCAAAGACGACGAGGCTGCGCCGATATACCGTGAATATACCGTTACGCGCGGAGACTTGATAGTTGGGCAAACGGAATCCTCCTCCGTTTCGCTTTTGCGCGAGACTGTTGAGTTCCCCGTGAGCGCGAGCGTCGAAGAGATATATGTTAAGGCGGGCTCTTCGGTCAAGGCTGGCGATCCTCTTATGCGCTTGAACGCCGCCGAGATAGAAGAAGGCTTAAACAGCTATGAGCTTCAGCTTCAAATGGCGGCGCTGGAGCTTGAACAGGCTAAGCTTCAGCAGGAAACGAAGCTGCTTACCGCCGAGCAAAAGCTTGAAACAAGCAAGCAGAGCGGCGAACTGGCCGAGCAAACGGAAAGCCTTTCCGTGGGAGAGCTGACCAATACCTATGAAATGGCTAAGATCACCTTGCAGCAGGCTCAGGAGGATTATGATGAATATTGCGCGCTCAACGCCGATTTTTCAAATGACAACTCGATATTGCTGAACTACGAGTCGATGGCTGATTATTACGAAGGCGCATACGATAATATTTCGCAGGATCAGACGAATTATAAAAATTACAGCAGCTTGATCTCCTCGGCCGAAACGGAGATAAAAAAGGCGGAGAGCGACGGAAACATAAGCCTTGTCAACGAGCTGACGGCAAAAAAGAACGCATATGAGTCGGCAAAGCAAACGATACTCAGCCGTTATGGCAGCGAGACGGCCTTGCAGGAATCGCTTACATTAACGCAGGAGCAGTATTTCGCAGCCGAAGAAAGATATAGCGATTATTATGATGCTTTCAAGGAAAAATACGGCACTATAACCGAGGCGCAGGAGCTTATACGCAAACTTGCCACAGCGGAGGAGGCATTATATAAGGCGGATCTTGCGCTTGAAAAATCCCGTCTCTCATCGATAACGGGGGAACTGAGCGCGGAGCAGACGGCCGACACTGAGAAGATCACGGCGGAAACGGCGGCGACAAGCTATGAACTCACCGAAATGGAGCTCGCTCAAGCAGTGGACGCGGCTCAGGAGACATATAATGAGTTCAACAAGCAGGTCGAAGACGCAAAGTCGCTTATAGGCGACGGCGGGATCGTATATGCCCCCACAACCGGCATGATAGCCGCGATAAATGTTGAAGTGGGCGACGAGGTGAGCGTTGAGGTGGATGAGGAGACGCACCGCATAAAGGCTTACGCCGCGCTGCTTACCATGACGAGGATAGAGGATGTGTATGTGCCCGTTACTATATCAGAAGAGGATATACTTTCGGTTTCGATAGGACAGGAGGCTCTTGTGAGCATGACGGCGTTTCCTGAGCGCAGCTTTGAAGCGCAGGTGGATTCCATCACGGTTTCCGCCAGCCGCTCGGGAGCCGCAACGGTGACATATGCCGTGAACGTAGTGTTTAAAGAAAAGAACGATCTTGATATTTATGAGGGCATGAGCGCCGAGGTAACGCTTTTGCAAAAGGCCGTTATGGATGTTTTATATGTGAACAATGCGGCGGTAAGCAATACGGACGGCGTATCGACGGTGCTGGTAAAGGATTCGGAAGGCAAGCAGCTCACGCGCACGGTAAAAACAGGCTTTACGGACGGCGAGAATGTTGAGATCATCTCAGGCTTGGAGGAGGGAGAGGTGGTGCTCTCCGAAAGCTCGCTTGGCAGAAGCGCGAGCGCCGGCGCGGGCGCGCAAATGCAGCAGGGACGAGAGAACGGCGACGCGGCGGCTATGCCTATGGACAGGTGAGATAAAGGCAATGATGAAACTCATTGAAATACTGCGTTTGGTTTGGATCAACATTATGGAAAACAAGGCCAAAATGATGCTGACCTCGCTTGGCATAATCGTGGGCGCGGCGACTATAGTGCTCGTTATTGCCATAGGCAGGGGCGGACAGGCGGATGTTGAAGATCAATTCAAAAACCTTAACGCGGGCGCTATAGACGTTGTGGTCGGCGACGGCGTGGATATGGATGCGATGATGGCCGCGGGCGGAGGAATGCCGCCGGGGGGCGTTATGCCAAACTTCGGGAATATGGGCGGAAGCAGCCAGCGAAGCAGCGGCTCAAGCAGACGGCAGGACGCTATGCCGGGCGGAATGATGCCAGGCATGATGGGCGGCGGAGCGATGGGGAACGGCGTAAGCCTTGATACCGAGGATGTTGAGGACATAAGCTCTTTGGTGCCGAACATAGGAGAAGTGACCATACTGCAAAGCGCGGAAACGGAGGTCTTTGGCGGCTCTCTTGAAGAAGCGCAGCAGTTTACGGTAGCGGGCGTGCTGGCCAATTATAAAGATGTTTCGAACCTCTCATTGATGTATGGGAGGTTTATCGAGGACAGCGACAATGAAAACAAGGAATATGTGTGCGTCCTTGGCTATTCGGCTGCGGAGCAGATATTTGAATATGCTGCCTACGCATACGGCGATTATGTTGAAATAGAAGAAAAAAACTACGAGGTGATAGGCGTGCTCTCGACCATGGGCGCGGTAAGCTCGGGAATAAGTCCCGACACGGCGGTATATGTGCCGTATGAGACGGCCGGCAAGAGCATTTTCGGCAACAGCGCAGAGCTTAAAATAACCGCCGTGGCTTCGGATATCGACAAGGTAGATCAGGTTATGAGCGATATCGAGACGGTGCTTAGCGAAAACCACGCGGGCGGCAGCTTTGACGTCACGGATGCGGGCGGCGCTATGGAGGCTGCCACAGCCTCGGCAAACACGCTTTCGCTGCTGCTTTTTGCGGTAGCAACTATCGTGTTCATCGTTGGCGGCATAGGCATTATGAACGTGCTTTTTGTTTCGGTGAAGGAAAGAACGGGCGAGATCGGGCTGCTTAAAGCCATCGGCTGCTCAAAGAGCACGATACTGCTCGAGTTTCTGCTTGAAGCGGGCATTTTGAGCATTATCGGCGGAGTGATAGGCGTGGGTCTTTCATTTGCAATAATGCCGCTCGTCGAGCTTTTCGGAGTTCGAATGGATCCTACGCTGGGCGGCGCTGTGCTCGCCTTGTTTTTCGCGGTCATAACCGGAACTCTATTTGGTTTTTACCCCGCGTGGAAGGCTGCGCAGCTTGTGCCTATCGAGGCGCTGAATCAAGAGTGAATAAGGGCTTTGCCCGGGAGGATATGTAATATGGCGCTTTGGAAAAAGATATTTTTGATATTACTGACGCTTGTTTTAACGGCGCTTTGCATAGCGGCCTGTTCGGCTGGCGATGCGCCGAAGACGGAGCTTGTGGATATAAGCGAAAAAAGCGAAGGCGAAACTGAAACCATGACCGCCTCCGGCAAAAGAGAAACTGACGCGAAGCGCGCGGAAAGAATAAAGAGCGCGGGCAGCGACGGCGCTTTTTCCGCGGCGACGCCGGAGGGCGCCTCAGCCGCTGTGATAGGCAAGGTGGAAGGCATTGTGGGCAACGAGGTCACGATGGCGCTGCAAAGGCTTGAGGGCGAGGGCGAATATACGCCAACCGGAGAAACGGGCATATACTTGATACCCGTGGGAATGGCCGTAGGGAAGGGCGATTACTCCACTGTAACGGCGAATATGATCCTGAGCCTTGATATTGAGGAGGACACGATCATTTCAGTGAAAATATTAAAAAGGGCGGGCTGAAAATGACAAACAGCAAACCGGTCATACAGCTTAACGACATACATAAATATTACACCATGGGCGACACTACGCTCGAGGTGCTCAAGGGAATAAGCCTAAGGGTAGAAAAAGGCGAGTTTCTTGGAGTTTTAGGTCCTTCGGGAAGCGGAAAATCGACGCTGATGAATATTATCGGCTGTATGGATACCTTTCAGACCGGGGAATACCGCTTGATCGGCCTGCCTATTCAGGAAATGAGGGACAATGAGCTGACTAAAATACGAAATCTGCTTATCGGCTTCATTTTTCAGCGCTATCATCTTATAAGTAAATATGACGTTCTTGAAAACGTTATGCTGCCATTGCTCGTGCGCGGCGTGTCGCACAAAGAGGCGCAAAGGCGGGCGGCGGAAAAGCTCGTCATGCTTGATATGGCAAAGAGGCTGCACCATAAGCCAAATGAACTGAGCGGCGGTCAGCAGCAGCGCGTGGCGATCGCCCGCGCGCTTGTGGGAGAGCCTAAGCTGCTTCTTGCGGACGAGCCTACGGGCGCTTTGGACAGCAAGACCGGGCAGGAAGTGCTCAAGCTCTTTAAAGATATAAACGAAATGGGTCACACAATAGTGATGATAACGCACGATCTACAGGTCGCCACCAACGCAAAAAGGGTTGTAAGAATAATAGACGGCGAGCTGTTTTCCGAGAGCGGGGAGAAAATGTAAAAAGAAAATATGCATATAAAAAGCGCCGGAATGATACCGGCGCTGAATTTTTGCAATAAAAGATCCTATTCTGAGAGAGGGAGGGAAAAATAAAAGCAAACGCCATCCTCTTCGTTTTTCACGCCGTAAGCGCCCTTGTGCGCGTCGATGATCGTCTTTACTATATAAAGCCCGAGCCCCACATGCATATCCTCCGTTTGCGTGCGTGCTTTGTCCGTTTGATAAAAGCTGTCCCATATGCGCTTCATCTCGTCCTCTTCTATGCGGCTGCCTTCGTTGAATACGCTTAGAATGGCCTGCGCGCCCTCTTTATGCAGTGAAAAAGCGATCCGGCCACCCTCTGCAGTGTGGGAGACGGCGTTCGTTATGAAATTGCTTGCGGCCTGCTCGATATAATGTGCGTCGCCCCGCGCGCAAAGCTTTTCATCCATGCTTATCTCAAGCTTAAAGGGCTTTAAAAGCACAGAGGTCTTTTCAAGCAGGCGGCTGCAAAGCGCTGAAAGCTCAAGCGGCTCAAAGCAAAGGCGCGAAAGGCCGTTTTCTATGGAGGAAAGCTCCAAGAGCGCCTTTACCATGTCGTTGAGACGTTCGGCTTCTTCTATTATCGTGCTGCAATAATAGTCGCGGTCTATGCCCTCTATATTGTTCTTGAGATTTTCGCTGTACATAATCAGCATACAAAGAGGGGTCTTCATTTCGTGCGAAACGTTCGCGATGAATTCGCGCCGCATCTTTTCGATCTGTTTTTGATAATCCACGTCTCTTTGCAGTTGCTCGTTGGCGTCTTCAAGCTCGCCCACCATGCGTTTGAGCTTTTCGGCCATGCTGTTTATGCTTGATGAAAGGCTGTAAAGCTCGGTGGTCGAGATGTTTTCGTCGGCTGTTTTGTCAAAGGAAAGCTCGGCTACGTTTTTGGCTACGGCCTCAACGTCCTTAACGGGCTTTGAGAGCCGGGCCGCAAAGAAATAGGCGGCTATCGCCCCTATCACGAGCACGCACAAAGCTATAAGCGCGTTTGCCCGGGTGAACATTGTAACGCTTGCGTTTATAGGCTCTACCGGAGAAAAAAGAGTGATGTAGCGCGTTTCACCGTTAAAATCAAAGCGTCCGGCAAGGCGTATGACCGGCGATATCTTTTCCGGCGAATGATTTGGACTTGAAATATGCGCCACGGGTTTTTCGGAATACATCGATTCTTCATAAAACAGCATGAACGGCTCGTTTTTTTGCCGTGGGGGAATGTTTCGGTTGGTATATATCCGCTTTGTGCCGTCGGATATCTCAAGCTGAATGTTATAAAGCCCCTGTGACTGGGCAGTGATATTATAAAGCGTGTCTGAATCGTCGGAATAGTTGGCCTTTAGCTGATAAAAAAGGGTTTCAAGCTGCTGCTGCTGCTTTTGCAAAAAAGTCCGTCTTGAAAGAAATATGCCAAAGAAGAGCTGGCAGAGCAATACGCACAGAAGAAGAGCGATTATAAACAAAACTATCTTCGTTTTGATGGATGCTTTTATCATTCGGATACCTCAAAGCAATAGCCTACCCTGTATACGGTCTTTATCCATGCTCCGCAATCTCCGAGCTTGGTGCGAAGCTGCTTTACATGCGTGTCCACCGTGCGTGCGTCGCCTTCAAAATCATAGCCCCACACGCTGTTCAAAAGCTGGTCGCGGCTTATGGTTATGTTACGGTTCATTATGAAATAAGTCAACAGGTCAAACTCGCGCCGCGTCAGATTCAGCGGCGTTTCATTTATATATGCCCTTCGTTTAAGAAGATTAAGATGCATGATCCCGATGTCAAGCCCCTGCTCGCTGTCTTTGCCGACGCGCTTTAACAGCGACTCCACCCGAAGCAGAAGCACGGAGGGCGAAAAGGGCTTTGAAACATAGTCGTCCGCCCCTTGCACAAAGCCCGCTATCTGGTCGTATTCTTCACCCTTCGCGGTAAGCATTATGACGGGAACCATAGAGCTCTCGCGCAGCTCCTTGAGCATGGCAAAGCCGTCGAGACGGGGCATCATAACATCAAGAAGAATAAGATCGACGACAGTGTTGTTAGCGTAGAACAGCTCAAGCGCTTCTTCTCCGTCTGCAGCCTCCAGAACCGAAAAGCCTGAGGCGGTGAAAAAATCCTTTAATGCCCGTCGAATCCTTGATTCATCGTCAACGATCATCAGGCATCTTTTGTCCTCATACATGGCCAAATACCTCTTTCAAGTGCTGTTTTTATGCTAACAGATCTTTGTGATGTAGCTGTGAGCGAAGGATGAAAAAATAAAAGCGAGCCCGCATTTCCTGGGAAATACGGGCTCGCCGGCTTTATATTATTTTGTTGCCCTTGAGCGCGCCTATCGCTATGAACAGCACGAACAAGGCGGCCAGTACGATAAGAACTATGTCCATCTTCTTTTTGCTAAGGTGGAATTTCTCTATCAATACCTCGTAAAAGCCTTCTTTCGCATTGCGCGGGCCGGTGTATTTTTCCGGCTCTTTGTTACTTTTTAGCGACATACTTTCTAATATCCAGCGCAACGGCGAAGATGATAACGATACCCTGTACGATGTAGGTGTAAGAGGTCTGAACGCCCATGAACTGCATGGCGATCTTCAAAAGCTCGAACACGAGAACGCCGACCAGAATGCCGGAGATACGGCCTACGCCGCCGTTGGTGGAAACGCCGCCGATGGTGCAGCCCGCTATAGCTTCCAGTTCGTAGCCCATGCCGA
>CAYPAH010000010.1:0-11272 GCA_964408655.1 uncultured Oscillospiraceae bacterium
CCTGCTTCATCACATCCAGATTGTGCTCTATGATTATCACCGTGTTGCCCCGCGCTGCAAAACGCTCGAACAAGGCCATAAGCTTGTCACAGTCCGAAGGATGCAGCCCGGTGGTCGGCTCGTCGAGAATATAAATGCTCCCCTTTTTTCCAAGGTTCTTCGCGAGCTTTAGCCGCTGGCGTTCTCCGCCGGAAAGGGTGGAAAGCGGCTGCCCGAGCGTCATATATGAAAGACCAACCTCGCAAAGCGCCCTGACGCATTTTTCTATTTTGCCGTTGTCAAAAAAGCTTTCCGCCTCCGCCGCAGTCATAGATAGAACTTCTAAAATACTTTTACCTTTATAGCGGTATGAACGCGCCTCGGCGCTATAGCGGCTCCCTCCGCACTGCTCGCATTCGCTAACGACAGGATCCATATAGACAAGCTCGGTGACTATAACTCCCTTGCCGTGGCAGTTAGGGCAGGCGCCGGCGGAATTAAAGCTGAAAATGCTTTCGGAAACTCCGTTTTCCAGCGCAAAGAGCTTTCTTATCTCATCAAAAAAGCCCAGAAAAGAGGCGGGCGTCGATCTTCCTGTCGCCGTGATGGGAGATTGATCTATTCTTATAGACCTATCCGCGTATTTCTCGGCGAAAACGCCCGATATCAGCGAGCTTTTCCCGCTGCCCGCAACGCCGGTGACAACGCAGACCACGCCGAGAGGGATATCCACGTCAACATTCTTTAAATTATGCAGCGCCGCCCCTCGCACCGGAAGAAATCCCATAGGTCTTCGCACTTCTTTTTTCAGCGGAGCGTTATCGCGCATCGCTCTTGCGCTCAAGGTGCCTGCTGAAAGCAGGCTTTCATAGCTGCCCTGAAACACTATCTCGCCGCCGCGCCGCCCGGCAAGAGGGCCTATATCTATCACCTCGTCCGCAATAGCTATCACGTCTTTATCGTGCTCCACCACTAGCACGGTGTTTTCCCTCTCGCGCAGCTCTATAAGCAGCTTATTCATGCGGTAAACGTCGCGCGGGTGCATCCCCGTGCTCGGCTCGTCAAAAATATACATCATTCCCGTAAGACTCGAACCAAGATAGCGCACGAGCTTCACCCTTTGCGCCTCTCCTCCCGAAAGTGAAGGCGTTTCCCTGTTGAGCTTGAGATAAGGGAGGCCGATATCTATCATGCGGGTAAGGCTGGCCGTAAGGGAATCGATCAGCGTTTTTACGCAGCTATCCGAAATGCCTCCGAGCACGCGCCTAAGCTCGGGCAGCTCCATATCGCACATATCCGCGATGCTGTAACCGTTTATCCAGCAGCCAAGAGCCTCGCGATTCAGGCGCTTTCCGTGACAGGCCGGACAAAGCTTTTGCGAAACGAGCCTCGCGCTCTTATCCTGCTGATGTTCGCTCAGTGAAGACATATCGCGCGTTAGATAGCGCCGCTTATAGCTGTTATATAAGCCCTCTACCTTTTCGTTTTCGCGTTCGCTTTTACCATCGCGCGAGCCGTATAAAAGCAGATTCATTTCAGCGGCGCTATAATCCCGCAGCGGCTTATCTATATCAAAAAGCCCGCTCTTGGCATACTGCCGCCAATACCATGAGCCGACTTTAAAGGTGGAATCGGCAATAGCGCCTTGAGAAAGGGACTTATCCTTATCAATGATGGCGAATATGTCTATATCCGTCACCCTGCCAAGTCCCGAGCAGACCTGACACATTCCGTTCGGGTCGTTGAAGGAGAAACATGAGGCCGCGCCCACATAGGGCTGCCCTATTCGCGAAAACAGCAGTCTAAGCCCCGTATAAAGCTCAGAAACGGTGCCCACGGTCGAGCGCATATTGCCGCCGAGCGCGGATTGATCCACCACAACGGCCGGAGAAAGATTCTGCATAAGCTCGGCCTGCGGCTTTTCGTGCTTTGGCATACGGTTGCGAACAAAGGCCGGATATGTCTCGTTCATCTGCCGCAGCGCCTCCGCCGCAATAGCGTCAAACACGATGCTCGACTTGCCCGATCCCGATACCCCCGTAAACACGACGATCTTATTCTTTGGTATCGTAAGCGATATGTTTTTGAGATTATTCTGGTTTAGTCCCTTGATTACGATGTCCTTCATATTCGTTCCTTTATGTTTATTATTTTCCGTTCCGTTCCACTAGTGTTGCATAATATAAATTACTCTTCAAGTGGTAATTTTAAGTTTCAACGAAAAAATTTCTTCAAAACAAAAAGGCGACCCGCAAGCGGATCACCCGTTAAAAAATAACAGCATTATTTTTCGAATACCTTTACGAGCAGCAGCGCGCCCTCGCGCACGGAGACCCTTGCGGTTTTTCCCGGCAGCACCTCGTTGCTTATGCCGTATTGATATCTGCACGTTATCTCGGCGTCCCTCAGGGGGAATTTTGCATTTTCTATGCAGACTCCCTTTGCGTCTTCACCGACATTCAGCAAAGAAAAATACGCAAAAGAATCGCTGATATATGCGCTCTCCGCAGACACTATCTCCATTTCAGAGTAGTTATCAAGCATTTTTGCTCTTTTTCCGAGAGAGTCGAGCATGAGTAATATCGACACGTTGCCAAGAGTATGATCTAGCCTTCCGCCAACAAGACCCAGAAGTAAAAACTCCGAAAATCCCCGTCTGAGCGCTTCTTTCACCGCAAATACGGAATCCGTGTCGTCCTTCTCGCAGGGAAGAGTTATCGTTTCTACCGGCAGCTTGGGATCGGGATGCGAGTCAAAATCGCCCACTATCAAGTCTGGCTCCGCCTTCAGGCTCTCCCTGTGCAGCAGGCCGCTGTCGCAGAAGACAAAAAAATCATCCTTTTTAAAGCTTTCGTGAATAGAAGCATAATTATTTATTTTCGCACCGCCTATTATCACGCATCTGCCCATATCAATACCTCTCGGGAAGTTCGGCAGAGCGGCTCTCCGCCATTTTGCCAAGCTTCGCAACTTCTCTGTTATTTTACATACATGAACGGTATTTAGCAACAGTTCCGCGTTTTTTGAACGGCTTGACAGGATCAATGGCTGCGGCTATACTTGTGCTTAGACAACGGGGGGTCTGAATCGACAGGCTGAGATACAGATGTTTTTCTGTGACCCTTAGAACCTGATCTGGGTAATGCCAGCGTAGGGAGCATAAGTAGGCTGTATTCAGCTTGTATTTTTGTTTATCTCCCCGCCGGTATTATCGGCGGGGTTTCTTTGTTGCCAATTTTTTAAGAGGAGTATTGTTTAACATGAAAGCAAGCGTATCGATTCAAACATTGCCCGCAGCGCCTGACGATGATGAGCTCGTGCGCATCGTAGATGAGGTGATCGCCTATATCAAAAGCACCGGACTGCATTATTATGTGGGCCCCTTTGAAACCACGATCGAAGGCGAAAACTATGATGAATTGATGGACATAGTGAAGGAATGCCAGCATGTGGCCGTTCGCGCCGGCGCTCCTTCCGTTTCCGCTTACATCAAAGTCGTTTACGAGCCGAAAGGAGAGATCCTCAGCATTGATAGAAAAGTTACGAAGCACCATCAGGAATAATGCGCCGGCCATTCTGGCCATCGCCGCGCTGCTTGCTCTTTGGCAGCTTGTTTGCCTGTGCGGACTTGTGCCAAAGTATATGCTGCCCTCTCCCGCCGATGTGCTCAGAGCCTTTACGGGGGACTTTATCCTATTGTGCGAAAATGCGGCAGTCACGCTGATGGAGGCGTTTTACGGCCTGTTTTACGGAGTGCTGATCGGTTGCGCCTTCGCCCTTGCAATGGACAGCTTCGATCTGCTGTATAAGGCTTTCTATCCTCTGCTCGTTATCACGCAAACCATCCCTACGGTAGCTGTCGCGCCGCTGTTGGTGCTGTGGTTCGGCTACGAAATGACTCCGAAGATCATTTTAATAGTGATAGCCACCTTTTTTCCCGTGACCGTGGGTGTGCTTGACGGCCTGCGCGCCGCCGATGCGGACTCGATAAACCTGCTTCGCTCAATGGGAGCGAGCCGTATGCAGATATTCCGCTATATCAAAGCCCCATCAGCGCTGCCTCAGTTTTTTTCCGGGCTTAGAATAGCCTCGGCCTATTCGATCGTTGGCGCTGTGATATCCGAATGGCTGGGCGGCTTCAGCGGCCTTGGCGTTTATATGACCCGCGTTAAAAAGGCATTTGCCTTTGACAAAATGTTTGCTGTGATCCTGCTTATCTCGGTCATAAGCTTGATGCTTATGAAGCTTGTAGAGCTGCTGCGAAGAAAAAGTATGCCCTATATGCAGATAGAAGATCAAAAATAAAACATAAAAAGGACAGGTATATTCGTTATGGACAAACTGCGTAAGATCTGCGCCATGATAATCGTGGCGCTAATGCTTGCAAGCCTCAGCGCCTGCGCTTCAAAGAGTGGCATTTCAGAAAACGACGCCTTAAAAGAGATCAATTTTGTGCTGGACTGGACGCCTAACACAAACCATACAGGGCTTTATGCAGCCATCGCAAAAGGTTATTTTGCCGATGAAGGGCTAAGCGTAAACGTCGTTCAGCCGCCCGACGACGGCGCGGAGATGCTTGTAGGCTCCGGCAAAGCGGATTTCGGCGTGTCCTTTCAGGATAGCATGGCTCCCGCGCTTGTTGGCGAGAGCGCCGTTCCCATCACCGCCGTGGCGGCGATAATACAGCACAACAGCTCCGGGATCGTTTCTCGAAAGGGCGAAGGCATGAATGTTCCCAAGGGACTTGAAGGGCATAAATACGCCACATGGGATCTTGAGGTGGAAAAAGCCATGCTGAAAAGCGTGGTCGAAACGGACGGAGGCGATTTTTCAAAGGTCGAGCTGATACCTTCGACCGTTACGGACGAGATATCCGCCCTGCAAAGCCATTCCGTTGACGCGATATGGATATTTTATGCATGGGCGGGCATAGCCTGCGAAGAAGCCGGACTGCCCACGGATTACTTCGCGTTTAAGGACGTCGATCCGGTTTTCGATTATTATACGCCGGTAATAATAGCCAACAATGATCTTCTCGCGAATCAGCCCGAAACGGCGAAGGCTTTTCTGCGCACGCTTTCAAAGGGTTACGAATTCGCAATGGAAAATCCCGAAGAAGCGGCCAGGATATTGATGGAACAGTGTCCCGAGCTTAAGGACAGCGAAGGGCTTATATTTGCAAGTCAAAAATATTTGGCCACGCAATACAGCGCGGAGGCTTCACAATGGGGGCTTATAGATCCCGAAAGGTGGAACGCCTTTTATGCCTGGCTCAATGAAAACGCCCTTGTTGCCGAGCCTATAGCGGAAAACGCGGGATTCAGCAACGATTATCTGCCGGAAAAATAAAATGAATAAGCTGGAGGTGCGCGGCGTAAGCAAAAGCTTTGACGGAAAGCTGATATTGAAGGATATTACTATATGCTTGCAGGAGGGCGAGCTTGTTTGCCTGCTAGGCGTAAGCGGCAGCGGAAAATCCACGCTTTTCAATATCATTTCCGGGCTTATGAAGCCCGATCGTGGAAAGGTGTTTCTTGACGGCGAGGAGATCAGCGACCGACCGGGTCACATAAGTTATATGCTGCAAAAGGATATGCTGCTGCCATATAGAAGCATTGAAGATAATGTGGCGCTGCCGCTTTTTCTTCGCGGAATAAAAAAAGCCGAAGCAAGGCGGCAGGTCGGCGCGCATTTTGCAGAATTCGGTCTTGAGGGCACAGAGAAAAAATGGCCGTCTCAGCTTTCCGGCGGAATGCGCCAGCGAGCGGCACTGCTGCGCACATATATGTTTTCTCAGAATGTGGCGCTGCTTGACGAGCCTTTTTCGGCGCTTGACACGCTAACTAAATCCGCCATGCATAAATGGTATCTCGAGCTTATGCAAAGCATACGGCTCACTACGCTTTTTATAAGCCACGATATAGACGAAGCGATACTGCTTTCAGACCGCGTATGCATACTTACGGGTCAGCCCGGGCGCATCACCGATGAAATACATATTGCTGAAAAGCGTCCCCGTCAACCGGATTTTAACCTGTCCGCGGAATTTCTCGCCTATAAAAAGCGCATACTCGAATCGTTTGTGCCGGCGGAACAAGATAAAGAAAATAAAAAGGAATAAGAGTCCCTTTAAACATTCCCGAGAAAAACGTTTGGCAGTTCTTCCCTTGCGCACTCATAAAGCCGCCGCATGAGCGCAATGTCCGTTGGCGCTCGCTCTTTCATATCGCGCCGCGGGAAAAAGCGAGTGATATGCAGCGGAATGCCTTTGTCTACCGACGCTATCCATTCACAGATATGGCGCATCTCTTCAACAGAGTCGTTTTCATCCGGCACGATAAGGGTGGTCAGCTCCACATGCGATCCCTTCGCGGCTCTTATGATAAAATCAAGCACGCTCTGCAAGTCTCCGCCCAGCTTTTTATACCATGCCTGCGTAAAGCCTTTAAGATCGATATTGAAGGCGTCGATATAGGGAAGCAGCTTCTCCAGAATTTCTAAAGAGACCGAGCCGTTGGTGACGACGACGTTTTTCATATCGCGCTTTTTGATCTCAACAGCCATGTCCAATATAAATTCCCACGCGATCATAGGCTCGTTATAGGTGAAGGCAATGCCGATATTGCCTTCGCCTTTCAATCCTTCGGCTATTCCGGCAAGCTTGCCGGGTGAAAGATATTCCCAGCTTGCCGTGCGTTCATCCGCGCAGGATATGGAATCGTTTTGGCAAAACGGACAGTTGAGATTGCAGCCAAAGCTGCCCAGCGAAAGTATTTTTGCGCCCGGATAAAACATATAAAGCGGCTTTTTCTCTATTGGATCAAGCGCCATGGATGTTATCTTTCCGTAATTCAGGCAAAGATTTTGCCCGTTCTCGTTTTTTCGCGCGCGGCATAATCCGCTCTGCCCGTTTTTCAGCCTGCAATGATGAAAGCATACCCCGCAGACGATATCACACATGCCGCACGACCTCAAATCTTTGCAGGCGGACGTTTTCGTGCTCTCTTATCCCCGCCTTTTTCTTCGCTATGGCTATTTGTTCTTCTATCGTATCCACTCCCTCAAGATCGGGCAGAAGAAGCCCGCGCCTGCGCCCGTTTGAAACTATCACACCGTAACGCTTTACATCAAGCTCATCCGTCGAATCTATATCCTCGGCCTCGCCCAGCACGTCAACGCTGTATTCGAGATAAGGCAGCTCGTCCCGCGTTACGGCGGGGAAACGGGGATCTTTAGAGCAGGCGCTTATTCCGTTTTGTATTATTTCTTTTGCAAGGCAGTCAGCAGTCGGCCCGGTGGTTCCGATGCAGCCGCGAAGCTGAGAATCGATATGCAGCGAAACAAAGGCTCCGGCGCGGGTGGAAAGCAGCTCGTTTGAAAGCTTCGAAGGCAATTCCGCCTCTTCGCCGCCGCAAACATAAGTTTCAACGGCAAGGCGCGCAAGCCGGACATATTCATCCTCGTTCTCGCGCCGTTTTTGCATTATCGCAGCTTCGCGCGCAAGCTCCGCTTTGAGGAAACAGCGCGAAGGCTCTTTTTCAAGCGGGCTGAAAAGGCAAACTCCGTAGCCAACGCCGAAGGGTCCTTCATATGAAAGCTTTTCCGCCTGCACGGAAAAGCCGTCGAAGCAGCCCGCCATTATCGTGAAAGAGCGATGTCCGCATTCGCCCGCCGCCTCGCAAAAGGACTCGTCAAATTTAAAAAGCTCGCCAAAGGCCGCGCTCCCCATCGCCTGCATTATCCGCTTGTCATACTCGGGGCCTTCCGCCTTATAACCATAGGGGCCGTCCGGCTTTAACCTGTGCGAAAGATCTCCGCTGGCGATCACGGAAACGCTCTTTTGAAGCTTATCCGAAGCCTCTCTTATCATCATGCCGAGCTTATAGTGTTCTCTCAAGGGTCGTCCCGAAAGCCCTATGCGCACTATTGGCGGAAGCGCTTCGTTTCCATAGGCTTCCTTTAAAAAATGCAAAGGTATCATCGTGGCGTGGTCTAGAGAGGCGTCCTTTTCTCCCTTGGTTCCCGCGGGAAAACCGTCTTGCGCACAAAGAAGGCATATCTCGCGCACAAGCTCTTTATCATATGAAACGGAACAGCTTAGTTTTTCCGCGCCAAAGCGGGAGAAATCTCCGCGCGCAAGGGCGCCGGGCGAAATGTGGAAATAGTCGTAATAGATAATGCTGTGCGGCGTAAGTATAACTATCGTGTCGGGTCGGGCTTTTGCAATAAATCCGGCGGCGGAAGCATAAGCGCCGATAGTTGTTTGTATTTTCTTTTCTTCTCCCCGCCCGATCCCCGGAAGAATAAGCGGCGGGTGTGGAAGCATTACAGCATTGACTATGCTCATATCAAAGAGCCGGAAGGAAATACCGGCGCTCCTTTCAAGTATTCTTTCTTCTATTATGATTATATCTTCTTTGAGACATGAATGGTTATATTTCCTGCATTTTTAAGTCCGCTTTTTATTAAAATGACAAAAACGCTATTGACAGGAACAACTAAAAGCAGTATAAATTATTAAACGCAAATTCAATGAACTTACATTCAATGAATTAGCGTTCATCGAAACGGAGGCCGCTGATGACCACGAGAAAAGAACAAAAAGAGCAGCGCAGAGAGCAGATATTGATGGCCGCGCTTGAGCTGTTCGTGAAAAAAGGCTTTTCGGCCACAAAAATAAGCGACATAGCGAGCGCCGCAAGCATGAGCACAGGGCTCTTGTTCCATTATTTTGAGTCTAAGGACGCGCTGCTTGAAGAGCTGATAAAAATAGGGCTTGGCGGCACGCAGATGGCGATGCAAAGCGAAGCTATGACGCCGCTTGAGTTTTTTCGTCATGCCGCAAAGACCATACTGGGATTTATCAAAGAAAACAAGACTATGGCGTATATGTTTGTGCTGATGGAGCGTTCGCAGCGTGACGATTCGATCCCCGCGCATATAAGAAACATAGCCTTAAAGGTAGACAATATCGAAAAAAGCGTTTCGCTTATAGAAGCCGGACAGCGGGCGGGCGAGATCCGCGGCGGTGATCCGCTCGCGCTCTCCATGGCATATTGGAGCAGCATTCAGGGAATCGCGGTAACGCTGGCGCTCTGCGGCGAAATGCCCGTGCCGGATCCCGAATGGGTAGTAGAGCTCATCAAAAAAAACGATTAAAAGATCAGGAGATAGAACAAAATGAAAAAAATAGTTATCATAGGCGGAGGCATAGCAGGACTCACGGCGGGCGTTTATGCGCAGATGGCGGGCTTTGAAAGCGTTATTCTTGAAAAGAACGCCGTCCCCGGCGGCGAATGCACGGGTTGGGACAGGCAAGGCTATCACATTGACGGCTGCATTCACTGGATGTGCGGAACCAAGCCCGGCAGCGAGCTTTATGACGCATGGTGCAAGCTTGGAGCGCTCGGGGAGGATGTAGAGATAATCGACCTTAGCTCGCTTTGGACTTATCATTCCGACACCTGCACGATAACGCTTTGGCAGGATCTTGAAAGGCTGCAAAGGGAGCTTATCGAGCTTTCTCCCGAGGACGAGGCGGAGATATGCGAATTTATCGCCGACGCGCACTCGGTAAGCAATATGGAAATGCCCATCAAGCTCCCCACAGACATGATGAAGCTTGGCGAGCTTATGGAGCTTGGCAAAAAAATGAAGGGCGCCGGCGGAGTGATGAGCCGCAAGGGAAGGCTGAGCTGCGAGGACTTCGCAAAGCGCTTTCACCATCCCACGCTCAGAAAATTTTTTGCGAGCTCTATGCCCGAGGGCTACAGCATATCCTCCTTCGTGTTCAGTCTCGGCATGTTTTCAAGCGGTCAAGCCGGCATTCCAAGGGGCGGCAGCAGGGCTATGGCGCTGCGCATGGCCGAAAAATACAAGTCTCTGGGCGGCGAGCTTCGTTTATCCTCTCCCGTAAGCGAGATAATCATTCAAGGCAAACAGGCGAGCGGCGTTAAGCTTTCAAACGGCGAGACCGTAAACGGCGATTATGTTCTCGCCGCCTGCGACGCGGCTTTCACGCTGAACAGGCTGCTCGGCGGAAAATATAAGGTAAAGGCGCTTGTGACCCGCTTTAATGATGAGCGCAGCTATCCCTCGCCCACGAGCCTAATGATATCTTATGCCGTGGACGATGATATTTCCGATATGCCCGTGATATATAACTTTGAATGCGAGCCGTATGAATTATGCGGCAAAAGCGTAAGCTTCGCCGGGATCCATCATTATTGCTTTGAAAAAAGCTTCGCGCCCGAAGGAAAGAGCGTGATGACCTCGACCATAACGCTCAGCGACGATGATTTCAGGTATTTTGAAAAGCTCTATCAAAACAAAGACGCTTATCTTGCCGAAAAGCAGCGCATTGCCGGGGTCGTCACGGAGCGTATTGAAAAAGAGCTGCCACGCTTAAAGGGAAAGCTCACCGTGCTCGATATCGCGACCCCCATGACCTATGCCCGTTACTGCAATGCACATCACGGAGCGTGGATGTCATTTATGACCACCCCCGCTTCAAAGAGCATGATGCACAAGGGCAATATAAAGGGACTTAAAAACTGCTTTATCACCGGACAGTGGCTCACCCCTCCGGGCGGACTGCCCACAGCTCTTATGACGGGCAAAGCCTCGATACAAAGGATTGCCAAACGCGAGGGCTTAAATTATCTGCTTTGATATAGCTTAAAAAACGCTCCGGAGCCGCAGGGAATGTGGCTTAGGAGCGTTTTTTCGTCTCCGTCTTTGAACAATCAAAGACATCGTACTCCCCGCCTAAAAACTGTTTATATTATGGAAGATGTTTGTCAGGCGGGTCTTTTTAATTATTCACATCGTTTTGTTTTGCCTTAGGGATTGACTACGTTGACAGGCTTACCATTCAAATAGGCTTGCAGGTTTTCTACGGCTATATCCATAAGGCGCTGGCGGCTCTCTTTGGGCGCCCAGCTTATATGCGGGGTAATGATGCAGTTCTTTGCCTTTAAGAGAGGATTATCCGCTTTGATAGGCTCGCTGCTCACCACATCAAGTCCGGCGGCAAAGACCTTGCCGCTGTTGAGCGCGTCCGCCAGATCCTGTTCGACGATGAGCTGGCCGCGGCTGTTGTTGATTATGATTACCCCGTCCTTCATCATGCTGATAGCTTTTTTGTTTATCATCCCCTCCGTTTCGGGGAATAAGGGACAGTGCAGCGCTATTACATCGGAGCTTTTGAGAAGCGTTTCAAGCTCGACATATTCGCCTATCTCGCGTCCGGATTCATTTTCATGGGCGTCGCTGGCGATGACCTTCATCCCCA
>CAYPAH010000010.1:11282-20806 GCA_964408655.1 uncultured Oscillospiraceae bacterium
TATTCTGCCAAAGCCCACAATGCCCATCGTCTTATCCGCAAGCTCGATGAGCGGGTAATCCCAGAAGCACCAGTCGGCACAGGCAGTCCATCTGCCGCTGTGCACCGCGTCGCTGTGGTGCGCGACGTGGTGGCATATTTCAAGCAGCATAGCAATGGCAAACTGTCCCACCGCCGCCGTGCCGTAGGTCGGGATGTTGGTCACGGGAATGCCCTTTTCTTTGGCCGCCGCCACATCTACGATATTATAGCCCGTAGCAAGGACGCTTATGAATTCTATATTCGGACAGGCCGCGATAGTTTCTCTTGTAACAGGGGTCTTATTCGTATAAACGATCTCCGCCCCGCCGATACGTTCCGCCACCTGCTCCGGCGGCGTTCTTTCGTAAACCTTCAGCTCTCCCAAAGCCTCCAGCCCCTGCCAGCTCAGATCTCCCGGGTTTTCCGTATAGCCGTCCAATATCACTATTTTCTTTTTCATCATAAGCTCCCTTCATCGGCGTCTTTGTCGGCGTTATGTCCGCCGTGGCGGATATAACATTCTTTTTTCCTAATATTATTATTACAATACCACAATTCTTTATCTTAGAAAAGAAGCGCCGCAGCTGTTTGCCCGGCGCTCATATTTCAACAGATCAGAACTCTCCGTCCGTTATCATTTGCCTATGAGTCCCGGCAGCCATGTGACCAATTCAGGCACATAGGTAATAAGAAAGAGAACCGCGACAAGAGGTATCAGGAATGGAAGTATCGCTTTGTACATTCTCTCTACCGTGATGCCGGCGACCTTTGAGCACACAAACAACGAAGTCCCTACCGGAGGCGTTGAAAGACCTATCATCAGGTTCAAAACCAGCACCACGCCCAGATGCACCGGATCGATATTAAAGGACGCCATGAGCGGGATAAGGAAAGGAACCGTGATCGTCATTACAGCAAGCGCTTCCATGAACATACCTATGGCCAGAAACGCTATATTCAGGATCAGTAGCATAAGATATTTATTTGAGGTCAATGAGGTCAAGGCCGTCGAAAGCGCATCGGTAAGGCCAAGCATAGTGACCAGCCATGAAAACGCGGCCGCGCCGCAGATAATAAGCAATATTCCCGCGGAATCCCTTACCGTTTCCACAATAGCCTTCCAGACCTCTTTTAGACCCATCTCGCGGTAAACTATCGCCGCAAGAATAAAAGCATAGACAGCAGCTACAGCCGCAGCCTCTGTGGGACTAAAAATGCCCGACCAGATACCGCCAATTATAATTACCGGAGTAAGCAGAGAAAGAAATGCGTCGGCAGTAGAAAGAAAAACTTCTTTCCAACTGAACTTGCGCCTTGGATAGCCTCGCTTGACGCTGATGAAGTAAATAAGCACGGAACAGGCAATCGCAAGCAGCAGTCCGGGAATGATCCCGCCTATAAAGAGACTGCCTACGGAGACCTCCGTCATCATGCCATAGACCACCATGGGAATGCTTGGAGGGATTATCGGGCCGATAGTAGCTGAAGCGCAGGTAACAGCAGCAGAAAAATCCGGATCGAAACCATCCTTCACCATTGCATCTACCTCGACCTGACCTAAACCGCCCGCATCAGCCACAGCAGAACCACTCATTCCGGAAAACACGATAGACGCTACCACGTTAGCGTGACCCAGACCTCCGTGGATCGAGCCGACCCATGCCGAAGCGGCTCTAAATATTCGCCGTGTTATGCCGCCCGTATTCATAAGCTTGGCCGCCAATACGAAAAATGGTATGGCAAGCAGCGTATATGAGCTTGAGTTGCCTATCATCCTGTGGATAATAGCAGTGACGGTGAAATTACCGGTAGTAAGCACGGTAATTACCGCAGATATAGACAGGGAGAACGCAATGGGAACTCCGCTTATCATCAATATCATAAACAGGCCGACCAATATCAAGCCATATGTCCAAACTGCCATGGCTTATACCTCCTTAGCTTCGGGCTCAGCGCTAAAATCCGCAGGGCGCCGTGTCAATATATGAAAGATCAAATGCACTATGGAGATCGCCGAACCTATTGGAAAAGCCAGATAAAACAGCCCCTTGCGCACCGGGATCGTATTATAATATGAGCCCCATGTGGATTTGGTGATCGCAATGCCTTCTTTTATTCCGATTAAAAGAAAAACGATTATGACAAAATCTATAACATCGAGCCAAACCGCCTTTACCTTTGGCGAAAGCGGGTTCGTTATAAAAGTCAGGCTCATTTGCTCCTTTGCCTCAAACGTAAGCGACATGCCTATAAATATTACCCATGACAGGCACAGAAGAGTGGTCTCGTATTGCCACGTTATCGGGTTGTTGAAGGCATATCTCCACAGAACTGCGCAAAATATCAGTATCGTAAGAAAAATCATCAGCACTGATGTGACGAACCTCGCCGCATAATCCAGAACATTGCTGATCTTACCCAGAATATTCACCATGATGTTCACCTCTTTCCATCAGCTTGTCCGAAAGCGCCCTGATAGAAGAGCGCTTCCGGACAGGGGCAAGGGATCAGCCGACCGCCTTGATGATCTCCTGCATGGCGGCAACGGTGTCCTTAGCCCATGCGTTCTGAGTATAGAAATCATCATAAACGGAAGCTGTAGCCGTCTGGAACAATGTGGTATCGCAATAATTCACCTGCATACCCGCCGCTTCAAGCTCGGCAAGCATCTGATCGGCGCTGGAAGCTATAGCCTCTCTGTGTTCCTGACCATAAGCTTTAGCAGCCTCTAAAAGAAGGCTCTGCACGTCTTCAGGCAGCTTGTTCCAGGTGGTAAGGCTGAATATCATGTTTTTGGACTCATATTTATGATTGGAGATAGAAAGGTATTTCTGCACATCCTGAAAATTGTTGGCATGGATATTGGAAACAGGATTCTCCTGACCATCAAAGGTGCCCTGTTGAAGCGCCAGATACAGCTCGGAAAATGCCAGCGGCGAAGGGCTTGCGCCCAAGGTGTTGAATATGGCCAGAGTCATGGAATCCTCGGGAGTGCGGATCTTAAGGCCTTTAAGATCCTCGGGCTTTTCAATGGGGCGCACATTGTTGGTGATCTGGCGCAGGCCGTTTTCCCAATAAGCGAGTTGTATCATGTTGTTGGCCGCAAGATCCTCCGCTACAAGATTTGCGCCGACATCGCTGTCCAGAACCGCATAGACCTGCGGATAATTTGCAAAGAGGAAGGGAAGTCCCAGTGCATTGATCTTGGGAGCATATACAGCTTCCTGTCCCTGTGGCATCATCATAGCATCCAAGGTGCCCATCTGTATCATTTCGGACATTTCAGAATTGCTGCCCAACTGCTCGGCAGCGTATATATCCACCTTCACCCGTCCATTGGACTTTTCAGCCACATAGTTTGCAAAGTTTTCAAGTGAAGCATGGATCAGATTGGCTGTGGTGTCGCTGTGACCTATTTTTATTGTGTATTCCGGAGCCGCCGCAGGAGCTGCCGCCGAAGCCTCCGTCGCCACCGCGGCCGGTTCTGCCGCGGCCGCAGGTTCTGCCGCAACAGGAGCAGGCGTAGCTGCGGGAGCTGCGCAGGCGCAGCTAAGAAGCATCATGGTAACCAAAAGAAGTGCTGTAAGTTTTTTCATCGGTCTTTTTCCTCCTAAATGATGTGTTTTTCTGTGTGTTTATAAAAGCGAAGAATCGCTTATTATCGGAATTGAATCAATCCATATGGGAACCGCCGTTTACGTCGATGTCCTCGCCCGTAATATACGACGCTTCCTCGGAGGCAAGAAAGACCACCGCCGCCGACACCTCGCGCGGAAATGCCACTCGCTTCATCGGGATGCTTTCCGCGATCTTATTTTCCAACTCATCCGTAATGCCCGCGCGGATCTCCGTAGCTGCGGCGCCGGGGCAAACGCTGTTCACTGTGATCCCGTCAAGCACAAGCTCTCTAGCGAGGGATTTTGAGAAGCCCAGAACCCCCGCCTTACTGGCACAGTAATGCGCTCCCCCGAACACTCCTCCGCCCTGCTTTCCGGAAATAGAGCTTATATTCACGATGCGGCCGTACTTCTTTTGTTTCATGGACTCCATAACCGCCTTGCAGCAATTAAAGGTGCCCATAAGGTTGACCTCAACTATGCGTCTGAAATCATCAAGCGTCATATCTTTGACTTTAACAGGCTGAGTGATGCCGGCGTTGTTCACCAGCACATCTATCTTGCCAAAGGTTTTGATCGTAAGTCCCGCCACGGCTTCTGCGCTCTTCGGATCCGTCACATTAAGTTCCACCGCCAGCGCCCTCGCGCCAAGCGCTTCAGCCTCTTTGGCAACCTCTTCGGCCCCCGCAAGGTTCATATCCGCAACCACCACGTTTGCCCCCGCTTCCGCAAAAGCAAGCACAGTGTCCCGGCCTAAACCCCGTTTGGAACCCGAACCGGTCACAATAACCGTTCTGCCCTTGAAATCAAACATAGTACGCCTCCTGAAATATTCTATTTTTTATACCGTTTCAACTCAAACAGCTTACTGTTTGCGCTGCGATAATCTCCTATTTTTTCACTGTTTTTCAATGCCAACACCGTGTGCAGAACCGAAAGTACATTTAGCTCGCAGATACGCACCGCTATTGTTTCACTGTAAAAGCTGTTGTCCGCAAGACCTGTGTATAAAATGATATCCGATATCTTTGTCAGCGGTGAGCCTACTATCCCCACGATAGAAATGGTTTTTGCCCCCGCATCCTTTGCGACGCTCATGGCATCGACCATATTGCGGGCTCTTCCGCTGTGGCACACGCCCAAAGCAACGTCGTTTGCTTCAAGACGTGAAGCCTCCAACACTTGAAAGAAAGGATCGGTGACCAATGAGCATTGCATTCCGATCTGCAAAAAAGCATCGTATGCGGAACGCGCCGCGCAGGCTGAGCCGCCCTCTGCGATTATCACCAGCCGCTTGGCTTTATCTATCGCCTCTGCCGCCTGTTCGACCGCCTCGCCGCTCAAAACCATGAGCGTTTCATCTATAGCTCGCTTGTTATAGTCCATGGTCTTGACAGCTATCTGTTCTATGCTGTCGTTTTTACTAAAGCTCGTCCAGTTCCCTGACGGAGAGAGCAATTCCCGCCTTAGATAGCTTTTAAACTCCGCCATGCCGCTAAAGCCGATCGAGCGGCAAAACCGCACTACCGTAGCATCGCTGACTCCGGCAGCTTTTGATATCTCAGCCACCGGCATTCCCAGCACATCCTGAAAATTCCTGACCACATATTCCGCCACCCGTTTTTCCTGAGCGCTCAATAGCGGATAATGCTGCTTGATTCGGGTGATCCCCGGGTTCATTTCCGTGTAAGCATCCACTGTAGTTCACCTCGCTTATCAAAGTTGCAGTGAAAACATCATTGCACAGAAAAGAATACCTTATTATTGAAGGATTGCCAACGCTTCTTTGACAATATTTTCCGCTGTTACGCCATTTTGAGAGAGTAACTCGTAATATGGCCCCGACTCGCCAAAGCAGTCCTGCACACCCATGCGTTTTATCCTGCCTTTGCCCGCCTCAGCCGCTATCTCGCAAACCGCGCTGCCCATGCCGTTTATTATGTTATGATCCTCTACGGTGACGATCCTGCCGATATCATTTATAGCCTTGAGAACCGTGCTTTTGTCTATAGGCTTGACCGTATGCATATCTATCAATCTGGCCTTCACATTGCTCGTTTCCAATAGCTTGCAGGCTTCAATAGCCAGACTCATTACCGCTCCCGTAACGATTATGCAAACGTCTCCTCCCTCGCGCAGCGTTCTCGCCTTGCCGATCTCAAAATCCGCATCCGTTTCATCATAAACGAATGGAACCGGATCGCGAGTGAAGCGGAGATACATAGGCCCATCAAAAGCAGCAGCCGCACGGATCAAACGTCTTGCCGAATAATAATCACAGGGAACGACGACCGTCATATTCGGCAGCGTGCGCATAATGCCGTAATCCTCTATAGATTGATGCGATGCACCGTCGTTGGCGGGAGTAAGGCCTCCATGTGAACATGCTATTTTTGCGTTGAGCTTTGGATAGCACATTTCCTGACGGATCTGCTCATTCATCCTCATGCTTCCGAAAGCCGCATAGGTACACACAAACGGTATTTTCCCGCAAGTAGCCAAGCCCGCGCCCACATCCGCGCCATTCTGTTCCGCAATGCCAACATTTACATACTGTTCGGGAAATGCCTGTTTAAATGCGGCGGTTTTGCAGGATTTGCCTATATCGCAGTCCACAACGTAAATGTTTTTATTTTCCTTGCCAAGCAGTACTATTTCATCGCCAAAGGCGTCTCTGAGCGCTTTCATTTCAATCCACCCTCCACTTCAGCCATTGCACGGGCATACTCTTCGTCGTTAGGCGCAACTCCGTGCCATTTCACCACGTTTTCCATAAACGACACGCCTCTGCCTTTCACAGTTTTTGCGACCACTACATACGGCTTTCCTCTTTCCGCGTTGCGGATCGTTTCGAGCACATCGACTATCTCGCTCATCTTATGTCCGTCTATTTTATAAACGCGGCAGCCAAAGCTTTCAAACTTGGCGGAAAGATCCTGCGTAGGCATGATCTCATCGCATGTGCCGTCGTTTTGCAGACCATTGTTATCAACAAAAATGACCATATTATCGAGCTCATATTTAACGGCGGCTTCCATAGCCTCCCATACCTGCCCCTCCTGGCACTCTCCATCGCCCAGAAGTGTAAATACACGGGCGTTTTTCCCGTCACGCTTATATGCTATCGCCATGCCTACTGCGCAGGAGACTCCCTGCCCTAAAGAACCTGTCGAAATATCCACGCCCGGTGTGCGCTTCATATCCGGATGTCCCTGCAATATAGAGCCGTGCTTGCGCAAAGAATAGATGGTATCCATTGGATAAAATCCTCGCATTGCCAGCGCCGAATACAGCACCGGACACACATGACCCTTGGAAAGCACAAATCTGTCCCGCTCTTCCCATTTAGGATTCTGCGGATCGATTTGCAGCTCGTCAAAATACAAGGCCGCTACGATATCCGTAGCTGAGAGCGAGCCTCCGGGATGTCCTGATTGTGCAGTATGGATCATAGTCAAGAGCGTCTTGCGCAGTTCTTTCGCCTTAGCTTCCAGAAATTGAATTTTTTCTTCTCTGTTCATTTCTCTTTCCAGCTTTCTCTGTGAGATTGTAATGTGCTTGAAGCTTCTCTTCTGTTGTGGCTATACGATACTCTGTATAATATATCGTTGTCAATCATTTTTTTATTAAATAAATGAAATATATTTTATTTAAATTATTTTCATAGCGGCGTTTTTATTCGCCTTTGCTTTTGACTTTATTGTAATTTCCCCAGTAATTTAAGTGCTTTTGTTGAATTGAATGACGCTTGCGCCTATTTAATCCCCCATCTCGGCTTTGTCACTTTTTGTCTCCTTGTATTTCATTTTTTTATGGTATTTATGAAATATATACTTCTGCTATTAGTATTATGAATGTCTCTCGAACCAATAACGGGCGTAAAAAAGCCCCTTCATTCTTTCGAAAGAAGGGGTAAAGCTCTTTTCAAATCAAATCGCTATTCACTTTTTCAATGAGCTGCATCCTCCGCCTCATCAAAGCTTTTGTCCGCGATGCGTCCTACTATCCTTTCGCTGTAAGGCATGAAGAAGCCGGCGACCGGGCCGACGAGAAGCGCGCAGATTATCGTGCCTATTCCGACAGAGCCGCCAAGGATAAATCCGATAAGCACGAAGGAAATATCGGTGATTATCCTTACCGTTCCGAATTTTTTATTGAGCTTATCGCTTATGACCACGGCGACAAGATCGTTAGGGCCTGTTCCCGCATCGGATTTTATAACTATCGTCATTCCGAAGGCAAGTATGACGCAGCCAAGCGCAAGAAGAATAAGCTTTATTACAAAAGCAAGCCCGCCTTGAAACAAAGGCGAAAGCATCGCCGTGAAAAAGTCGATTATCGGCCCTCCGCAGACCATGCAGAGAATGGTGCCGAGCTTGATATAGCTTTTATCGATGATAAGCAGCGCGGCTATTATGATAAAACATATCGCGGCATGAGTGTAGCCGTGCGTGAGCGCCCGCCATCCGGTAAGCTGCTTTAGCGTTCTGAATATGCCCTGCACCAGAACATTGAACGGGTCGGCGCCAAGCTCGCTGAGCAAAAAGAGCGTTACGCCCAAATGCGCGATAGTAAGTCCCACAAGCAAGATCAGCAGCCTTGTGAGCTCTTCTTTCCAGCTTCGTTTCATTTTTTACTCCATTCGCTGTTATCCGCGGCATTCAGTCTGCCGCTTTTCTTTAATGATTATAGCAAGCCGGCGGCGCGGAATCAATCTTCTTGCCTGCGCCTTATACTAAAGCATAAAAGCGGCCAGGCAATTTATGCGTTGAAAATTCGCGCTCTTCTGTTAGAATTATATAAACCGGCGAAGGCGCCGGCAAAATATGGACGCCGCTTAAAGGCATGGTGAAGAAATGCTGTTTTTCAAAAAGATAAAATTTTCAAAAAAGCTGATGCTTATGGGCCTTATACCGCTTGCGCTGATCGCCCTTATCATCGGCACGCTTTCTTATATAAAGGCCGATAAGGTAGTAAAGCAATCGGGAAGGCGCATTTTATCCGACACGATAAACCGCATAGACATCAGCATAAATGTGAGAACGCGATTGATAAACAGCGCCATGCAGACGCTTTCGGGCAGCGAGCCTATCCGCGAGCTTACGCTATGGCACGGGGGCGGCGGGCAAGAAAGCTTCGACGCAAAAGCATTGGAGCTGCTTTGCTTGAATACGCTCAGTCCTTTTGCGGAAATACCGTGCGCAAACGTATTTATCGGCGAAAAGCTTATATATTCCGGAAACGGGCAAAACGCAAAAGCCGACCCCGCTCTGCTGCGCAGCTTATATGAGCAGGCCGCGCGGTATCCCAAAAAAACAAACTGGTCAGATATGACAAGCGGCCTGTTCGCTTCGAAGCAGGAGGCAGCGGCAGAGCAGCTTTTGATCTACAGGGGCATAAACGACGCGGCAGGGAATACCATTGGCCTGATAGTTCTTGAAATGGACCCCCGCACCTCCGGCAGCGCCATACTGACCAAGCAGAAGATATTGGATTATCAAACCACCTTTATAACCGACAGGCAGGGCAGGATCATCTACAGCGACAATCTCGTTCGAGACGAATGGCTGAAAAGCGTATTGTCGCATTATAAAGGCGGCCAGCGCAATTTTCTTGTTGAGCTGAACGGAGAAAGCTATTATTGCTCGTCGCAATATAACGGATTGACGAGCTGGGTCACCTTCACGATGATACGCGAGGATAAAATGTTTCCCGAGGCGCGCTCATTAAGAAGCTATATCGCCGCGCTCGTTTCCATATCGGTAGTTATCGCCTCGGGCTGCCTGCTCATACTTTCCCTTGCGATAACGAAACCGCTTGAAAAGCTCAACAACGGCATGAAGGAGGCGCAAAACGAAAACTTCGATTTGCAGCTGAAAAACGACCG
>CAYPAH010000010.1:20816-24402 GCA_964408655.1 uncultured Oscillospiraceae bacterium
GAGCTGACGGACAGCTTCAACTTTATGGTGAGGCGCATACGAATACTGGTAAATCAGGTGTATCAGGAAAAGCTTGCCCAGAAAAACGCCGAGATAGAAGCCTTGCAGGCTCAGATAAACCCGCATTTTCTTTATAACACGCTTGATTCAATAAACTGGATGCTGATAGATAAGGACGAAATGGACATCAGCTCGATCGTGGTGGCTCTCGGCAAGCTGATGCAATACAGCATGGACGTTAAATCCTCGCTGGTGCCGCTTAGCGAAGAATACAGAAACGTCAAGGATTATCTCCTGATACAAAAATGCCGCCTTGAGGATCGTTTGGAATTCAGCCTCGAGCTGGAGGACGGGCTCGAAAGCTTTCTCGTGCCGAAGCTCATTTTGCAGCCTCTGGCCGAAAATGCCATAGATCATGGCATCGTCATTTCCAGCGGCAAAGGAACTCTCTCGATAAAATCGCGCCGGAGGGATGAGCGCATTTGTATAACGGTTGAGGATAACGGCGCGGGAATGTCTGAGGAGCAGCTTGAAAAATGCCGGCGCCTGCTGCAAAACGACGCAGGCGAGCAGAAAAACATAGGCATTAAAAACCTTGCGCGGCGATTGCAGCTTCACTTTGGCGGCAAATGCGAATTCTCGGTGGAAAGCGTTCCCGGTTCGGGCACTCTTATCACAGTTTTGATACCGGCGATAATAGAAAAGGAGGGCGGGCTGCAATGAACATAATCATAATAGACGACGAGCCGAAAATACGCAAAGGCATGAGCCGGATGCTGAGCCTTCATCCCGGCTGGAACGTTGCAAGCGCCTGCGCCGACGCGGAAAGCGCGCTGACTTTTTTATATGAAAATCAGGTGGACGTGATAATAACCGACATTCAAATGCCCGGAATGCAGGGGCTCGACATGATAGAAAAGATACGCAAGGTGAACCGCGACATTCCCGTTATCATACTCAGCGGTTACAGCCGTTTTGATTATGCTCAGCGGGCGATAGAGCTTGGCGTCAGGAAATATTTGACAAAGCCCACCTCTCCCGATGAAATAAATCAGGCATTAGAGCAGATAGAGCTTGAGAACCGCGCCCGCGTTCAGGATATACAAACGAAGCTCAAGCCCGTTGGTGGCATAAAGCTCACCGAAAATCTGCTTATACTTCGCGCGATAGAATATATCGGAGAGCATTATCAGGCAAAGCTTACCTTGAGGGATATCGCCGACACGCTGTATATTTCTCCCAACTATTTGTCAGAGCTTTTCAAGAAAACCACAGGGGTGAAATTTTCCGATTATCTTTCCGAGATCCGCATGGAGGAATCAAAGCGCTATCTGCTCGACGTTCGATATAAAGTTGGAGATATATCAAGTCTCGTCGGCTTTTCCGACGCGCGGTATTTCAGCAGCGCGTTTCGCAGGCGCTACCACATGACCCCATTGGAATTTCGCAATAAATACGCCGCTGCGAAGCCGGATAAATAAAATATCGTGAAATTTTAAACAAAAGCGTAATTTCGCCGCATTGACCGTGAAGCTTTTTCCGGATTAAATTTAAACAGGTTAGGAAAAAACTCATTTCTATTCTATGTATCAAGGCAATACCGGAAAAACGAAGGAGGAAAAAAATGAAAAAGTTCTTATCAATCGCATTGACAGTCGCTATGCTCGTTTGTATGCTCAGCGCCTGCGCGCCCGCAGCCGCCCCTGAGGCTCCTGCCGCCGCGCCCGAGGCTGCTTCCACCGCCAAGGCCGCGGCCGATGTTAAGATCGTTCTGCTGCTCCCCGGCGAAGTAAACGACCAGGGCTGGAACGCTTCCAACTATGCGGGCGTAGTCGCCTGCAACGAGCAGCTCGGCACCAGCATGGAATATGTCGAAGCCGTTCAGGAGGCCGATTTTGAATCTACCTTCCGCGAGTATGCGGAGCGCGGCTATGACATCATCATGGCTGCCGGTTCCCAGTTTGACGAAGCCGCCGCAAGCGTGGCCGCGAATTATCCCGACACCCTCTTCATGGTAGTCAACGGCGCCAACAGCGACGGCGACAACCTCTGCCCGCTCTTCCCCAAAGAATATGAAGCTTCTTATCTGGGCGGCATCATCGCCGGTTATCTCACCGAAAGCGGCAAGTTCGGCATGATCGGCGGCGACCCGAACCAGGCGATGAAGGATCTTATGGCCGTTTACGGCAAGACCGCCGTTAAGGTCGCCGGCGAAAACGGCATCGCTGATGCTTCATACAATCTTGCTTATGCCAACAGCTGGAGCGATATCGCCCTTGGCAAGCAGATGTCCGAGAGCATGATCGACGAAGGCGCCGACGTTATGTTCGTCTATGCCAACGAGCTTGGTCTGGGCGTTATCAACGGCGCGATCGAAAAGGGTGTGAAGGTCGTTGGTTATTCCTCCGATCAGACCACCATCGATCCCAAGACCGTTGTAGCTTCCATCGACTTTGACTATGCCACCATGTATGTCTGGGCTATCAACGAATGGCTCAACGGCAACCTCAAGGGTCATCAGGTCATCGAAGTCGGCGTTCCCGAGGGCATCTACTTCCCCGTTTACACCGAAAACTGCCCCAAAGAGGCTGTTGACGCCTGCAACGCCGCCGTTGAAGCGCTCAAGGCTGGCAGTGTAGATCTCAAGGCACTCTTTGATTAAGCTGCAATAAATATCCAAAGGTGCAAAGCACCTGATTCCACTCTGGCTACAGATTGATTCGGGGGGTCGGTTGCGCGAGCTTCATCCGCTCAAATGCGGGATGTATCCGCAGTCGGCCCCGATTTATTATTAAGGAGAGAAACAAATGGCAGCTCCGGTAGTTGAAATACAGCACGTCTCCAAATATTTTGCCAAGGTCGTCGCCAACAAGGATGTTTCCATCACCGTAAACGCGGGAGAGGTCGTCGCTCTTCTTGGCGAAAACGGCGCGGGCAAAAGCACGATTATGAAAATACTGTATGGGCTTTATGGGATGGACGAAGGCAAAATACTCATACGCGGGCAGGAAACTCAAATAAAATCTCCCGCCGACGCCATGTCAAAGGGCATAGCGATGATACAGCAGCATTTTTCCCTTGTTCCAACCCACACAGCCACCGAGAACATAATCCTCGGCAACATACATGGCTATATTCCCATAAAAGAATGCAACGAAAAGATCAGCGCCATTGCGGAAAGCTATGGTTTCGACATCCCCGTGGATAAAAACGTAGGGGAGCTGGCCGTAGGCCTTCAGCAGAAAATAGAGATATTAAAGGCGCTCTATATAAACGCGAGCATATTGATAATGGACGAGCCGACGGCCGTTCTCACTCCGCAGGAGGCCGAAACGCTGATGCAGTTCATCAAGGATTTCACGGCGAAGGGCAACTCTGTAATTTTCATCACCCATAAGCTCAAAGAGGTGATGGAGGTAGCAGACCGCATAATCGTCATGCGCAACGGAGTTGTTGTGGATGACGTAAGGCGCGAGGAAACGGACGAGCACGCGCTCGCCAAGCTTATGATCGGGCAGGATATCGTGCCGCCCGAAAGAAACCTGTCCGAAGAATATGAAAGCGAAAACACCGTATTGGCCTTTGA